>NZ_JALJRJ010000003.1:0-201585 GCF_024519755.1 Micromonospora sp. Mcm103 | reverse complement strand
GGCCGGGCGCGCGTAGCGTGGGCCGGTGCCCCGCCTCACCCGTGACCGGATCACCTGGCTGACCTACGCCCAGCTCGGTCTGTGGGGCTTCTTCCTCTACGGGTTCGGCCCGGTCGTCCCCCTGCTCCGCGACGAACAGGGCACCAGCGCCGCCGTCGCCGGCCTGCACAGCACCGGCATCGCGGTGGGCGCGCTCGCCGGCGGCGCGCTGTTCGCCCCGGTCGCCCGACGCCTCGGCCGTGCCCCGGCCATCTGGCTCGGCCTCGCCGGCGTCGCCGCGGGCGTGACCGCGCTCGGTCTGCTCCGCCCGCTACCGGCCACGCTCGCCGCCGTCGCGGTCATCGCCACCTTCGGCATGATGGTCGTCAGCGGCGTGAGCGTGGTGCTCACCGCCCGGCACGGACCCACCGCCCCGGCCGCGCTCACCGAGGCCAACGCGGCCTGCGCCGGCATGGGCATCCTGGCGCCGCTGACCATCGGCGCCACCGTCGACGCCGGTCTCGGCTGGCGACCGCTGATGGCCGTCGAGGTCGGGCTGATCACGCTCGTCGCGCTGGCCGCCCTGACCTTCCGGGTACGCGGGCCGAAACGCGCCCCCGCTGACGCGGCTGCCGGCACACCCGTCCCCGTGGCCGTCGCCACCCGGGTGCCCGCCGTCCCCGCTTCCGGGGAGCCCGTCTACTCCGGTCCCGGTGCGGCGGGGCGGCTGCCGCGTGCGTACTGGATCGCCTGGGTCCTGATGTCCGTCACCGGGTCGATCGAGGTCTGCCTGTCGCTGTGGACAGCCGACGTGCTGCGGACCCACGCCGGGCTGAGCGCGGGCGGGGCGTCGGCGGCGGTCGCCGCGATCGTCTGCGGCATGTTCGCCGGCCGGATCGCCGGTGGCCGGGCCGCGCTGCGCTGGGCGCCGGTGCCGCTGCTGCTCGGCGCGCTCACCGTCTCGATGGCCGGGTTCGCGCTGTTCTGGGGCAGTACGGTCGGCTGGCTCGCGGTCACCGGGCTGGTCGTGCTCGGGCTCGGCAACGCGCTGCACTACCCGTTGGCGATCTCGATCGCGCTCGCCGTCGCCGGCCCGGCCGCCGACAAGGCGGCGGGCTGGTCCGCGTACTCGATGGGTGTGGGTTTCGGGATCGCGCCGGTGGCGCTCGGGTGGGTGGCCGACGGCGTCGGCCCGCACCCGGCGTTCCTGCTGCTGCCCGCGTTCATCGCGGTGGCGGTGCTGCTGACGGTGCGGCTGGGGCGTGCCCTGCCCGCGCCGGTCCGCGCGGCTTGATCGACTCCGTTTCGGCGAGGTGGCGGTATCCGGTGCTCAGGGATCCCGCCACTTCGGGGAGGTTGTGTTCGGCCGGCTAGAGCACCCGGGCGAGCGTGACGCCGTCGGCGATGGGCAGCATGACCGCCTCGACGCGGACATCAGCGATCACCGCGTCGTTGAACGCGGCGATCGCCCGGTCGTCGGCGTTGCGCGGAGCGAGCACCCGGCCGTCGCGCAACGTGTTGTCGACGGCGATCACCGCGCCGGGACGCATGCGGGGCACCAGCTCGTCCCAGTAGATCGGGTAGCTGACCTTGTCCGCGTCGATGAACGCGAAGTCCAGGTAACGCTCGCGGGGCAGCTCGCGCAACGTCTGGGCGGCCGGGCCGATGCGCAGCTCGATCCGGTCCTGCACACCGGCGCGCTGCCAGTAGCGCCGGGCCACGCCCGTGTACTCCTCGGAGATGTCGAAGCAGGTCAACCGGCCGCCCTCGGCCAGCCCTCGGGCGATAGCCAGCGAGGAGAGGCCGGTGAACGTGCCGACCTCGACCGCCTGCCGTACGCCGAGCAGCCGGGTCAGGAACGTCAGGAACGCGGCCTGTTCGGGTGCGACCTGCATGACCGCCTCGGCGGGCAGGGCCGCCCGGGTCTCCTCGGCCAGCTCCTGGACGATCTCGTCCGGGGCGGACCCGTGGGCCACCAGGTAGGCGTGCAGTTCCGGGGTGAGCGGCAGCGGCTTCGTGGTCATGTCCGGACGTTAGCCGAGATGTTCGATCTCCTGGCCCCCGGGCGCGATCTTCGTCCACAGGTCGACGATGCTCAGCTCCACCTCGGCGAGCAGCCGGCGCAGCAACGGCAGGGACAACCCCACCACCGTGCCCGGATCACCCTCGATCCCGGTCAGGAACGCCCCGCCCAGCCCGTCGATGGTGAACGCGCCGGCCACCGCCAGCGGCTCGCCCGTCGCCACGTACGCGGCGATCTCCTCGTCGCTGATGTCGGCGAAGTGCACAGTCGTAGAGGCGACGGCCTCGGCGCGGGACTCGTGGGTCACGTCGATCAGGCAGTGCCCGGTGTGCAGGACGCCGCTGTGCCCGCGCATCCGCTGCCACCGCCGGGTGGCGTCCGCCGCGTCATCGGGCTTGCCGAGGATCTCGCCGTCGAAGGCGAGCACCGAGTCACAGCCGAGCACCAGCGTGCGCTCGTCCGGCGACGGTCGCAGCCGATCACGTACCGCCTGCGCCTTCAGCCGGGCCAGCTCCAGGCACAGATCCTCGGCCCGATCGCTCACCACCTGCGACTCGTCCACGCCGCTGACCAGCACGTCCGGTTCGATCCCGGCGGCCTGGAGCAACTTGCGGCGGGCGGGGGACTGCGAGGCGAGCACGAGGCGCACCGGTACGGAGGTCGACACCCCGCCGACGCTACCGGCTGACCCTCGGCGGCGGGTCGTCGGCACGTCGGCGCCGCCGCCAGAACAGGTAGCCGCCGCCCGCCGCCACCAGCACGCCGAGGGTGGCGAGCCCGCGTACGGTCGCGCTGCCGTCGTCGCCCTTGTCGGGCGCTGCCTCCGCCGACGCGGGTGGCGTGACGTCGGAGGACTCGAAGCCGAGCGGCGGTACGTCGGCGGTGAGCGCGGCGACCAGGTCGATGACGCCGTAGCCGTACTGGTCGTCGCGGCCGGGTGGTCCCTTGTCGACGGCGGTGGCGGTCAGCCGGTGGGCGACTTCCTGGGCGGGCAGGTTGGGGTACTTGGAGCGGATGAGAGCAGCAGCCCCGGCAACGATCGCAGTCGCATCGGATGTACCGGTGCCGACTCGATAGCCCCCGTTGAGCCCGGTGCTGTAGATGTCGACGGCCGGCGCTACAACATCAATTTCCGGCCCGGCGACTGAGATGTCAGCATGGTTTCCCTGTCGATCAATTCCGCCGACAGCGATCACGCCTGGCTCGCGGGCCGGATACTCCACTGTTGATGAACTTGTGGTATTCCCTGCCGATGCTACGACCACGACATCTGCTTGGTGTGCAAGCTTGATTGCCTTCTGGACTTGGGCGTCTGCCGGAGCCGCGGCCGAGATGCTTATAACGTCTGCACCTGCTGAAACTGCAAATTCAATCCCGTTAACCAAGTCGGCTACGTCGCCCTCTGAGTTCCTGATCTTCGCCCGGATGGGTAGGACCTTAGCCTCTGGGGCGATGCCGGAAACGCCCCCACCGGTTGACCCGCCATTGGCAACGATGAGGCCGGCCATCGCTGTGCCGTGGCCATCCGAATCTCTTTGGCCGTTGGGTGCATGGCTGGCCGTCAGATCTACTCCGTCCAGAAGGTTTCGTTGGAGGTCGGGGTGGGGTGCGACCCCTGTATCCACGACGGCAATCACCGTCCCGGAGCCTTTAGAAAGCAAGTTCGCCTCTGCCGTCCGCATATAAGCTAGGTGCCATTGCGGCTTCGCCTGCCTGGCTGCGACCGGGAAATGCATTGCCGCTTCGGCCGGGCCGGGTGCAGGGAATGCGAGGCCGACAAGCACTGAAGATACTAGTAATCGGCCTAGTATGTGCTTCACCTGCCGAGTCCGATGGCGGGTCCGGGATCAATCGGCCCTTCATCCTCTGGCGGAATAACGATAGGTGGTACTCCCTTGTTGGTAACCCACGGGTGGTCTGGGTCCCATGAAGGTTCGTGATCGTCGTTCTGGTGCGTTGCGGATGTACGAGGGCTGCCGCCAGTGCGACTAGGACCAAAACCAGGGGCGCCGCCAAGGGGAGGGGTGGCGTGAAACCCTTCCGGGTTGGAGAGCCTTCCTGAGCCCGGGCGCGATCCAGCGGCGCCAGTCGGTGCTGTTCCGGCTCCGCCACCGCCGATGACACCGCCGACCGGGTTAATCCGACGCTGGGGCATCGATGAGGCAGTCTGGCCCGTGCCCGGAACTCCGCCGATGACCCCGCCTGGGTAGTTCGTGGGTGGTGACAGCGTCCGGTGGATGCCCTCTCGGTTATTCGCGACCGTCTTTCCCGAGGGCGGGGAATCGCTGATTTGAGGAGGCTGAGGTGTGCGGGGCGTTGAGCCGAGCGATCCTGGGATCAGAGGTGGACCGCCCAACCCTGGATGGGGTGCGGTAGTAGCGGGCGTGGGGGCCGGAGCCAGACCAGAACCCTGCGGGGTCGGCGCGATGCCAGTATGGGCTCCCCCGAGCACTGGGCCGATAACCGAGGAAGCTGGCGTGATGGGGTTAAGCCTCTTTGCATCCGGCTGCGGCGCTACTCCGCTTCTGACTGACGTCACAATCGGAGTAGGGATTACGGGCGGTATGGAGGGGATTGATGGAGCCTCGCTAGACAGGGTTGCCCCGTCATCGCGGCCAGGCCATTTTGTTGGTGCTGGTGGGCGCTGGAGCATGACCTGGGCGTGCTGGAGTTCGCCGCTCAGCCCCGTCATCAACCCGCGCGCCCGTACGTTCAACTGCTCCAGGTCGTCGTCCGTCACCGGGGGCCGTTCCGGCAACCGGCTGCCCGCAACCGCCTTCGGGTCGGCGATCGTCGCCTCGTACGCCTGCTTCTGCCGCAGCTTCTTCGCGTACTCCTCGTGCAGTGGTTGCAGCTCGGCCCGCGCGCTGCCGATGGCGCGTGCGGCGGCCGCCAGCGCGTCGTAGTTCGCGGCGGCGGCGTCGTGGGTGCGCTGCACGCGCTCGATGAGCTGGTCGAGTTCGGCGATGTACGCCCGCGCGGCGGCGTTGGTCTCCGGCGGCCACGCCTCGGCCAGACCGCGCCGGTATTCGCGCAGGCGGCTCAGGTGGGCCAGGGCGAGGTCGCAGACCTTGCGCCAACCGGCGACCTGCTTCCACTGGCCGGCGGTGTCCTGGTCCTGCACGCACGCCCACATGCTGAGGACGTCCATCAGCTGCCAGTCGGTCAGCCCGGAGGTGCGTCCGCTGCCCCGTTCGATCACGGCAGGATCACCCGGCTCTGTTCGGGGGCGGTGGGGTCGGCCAGTGGCGGCATCGGGCGGGCGACGGTGGCGGAGGGGCCCGCTAGCGCCCGTTCCACGTCGGCCACGCGGGCGGAGGAGAACGCGTCGGCGTCGCCGTAGCGGGCGGCGATCCGCCCGGCGGCGTCGGCGAGCCGGCCGGTCGCCGGTGCGAGGTCCCAGACCGCGCTCACCGCGGCGGTCTGGGTGTCGTGGTGGGCCTGAAGGAACTGGACCAGCTCGATGAAGGCGTCGGCCGGGTTGGGCACCGGGGCCTTCATGTCGTCGGCGATGTAGGACAGGTGCGGCGAGTAGTTGCGCGTCACCTCGTCCTGGAGGCGGTCGGCGAACTCCCGCATCTGTCGGATGTCGGCCTCGATGCCGCCGTAGCCGCGCAGCCAGCCGGCTGGCTGGTTGTCCTCCGGGATCATCGGAGCCTCCTGCCCGTCACCACACGGTTTCCCTGAGTGAGGTTAATGGCTCGACGCTGATCCCGGCAGCCCCGCCCCGCCGCCGCGAGCGGGAGGTGAGGTCAGCGAGGGAGGCCGGAGGCCCGCCACGCGCCGGGGCCCGCGACGGGCCCGGCCAGGGCGGGGCGTGCGCTGCGCGCCCACTGCGACACGGGGGCCGGCGCGGCGGCCTGGGCCGGGCGGGTGCGCACCACGATCGCGCCGACCAGAGCGGCCAGCTCCTCGGCGGTGGGCACGCCACGGACGATCCGGAACAGGGGCTCCTCGGCAGACATGACCCAAGGATACGCGTCGCGAATTCGACCTTCGCCGTACAGTGGCGTGCCGACGGTGTGGGCGTCGCAGCGGCCGGGTACGGTTTCTGCGATGTCGAACGCGCTCCCCCAACTCGTCGCCGACCGGTACCGGCTTATCACGCCGCTCGGTCAAGGCGGCATGGGCCGCGTCTGGAAGGCGCGGGACGAGGTGCTGCACCGGGACGTGGCCATCAAGGAACTGGTCCCGCCCCCCGGCCTCACCCCGGAGGAGCGCCGCGAGATGCGCGAGCGCTCGCTGCGTGAGGCGCGGGCGATCGCCCGCCTCAACAACATCAACGTGGTCCGCATCTTCGACGTGCTGCGCACCGACGGCGATCCGTGGATCGTCATGGAGTACGTGGCGTCGAAGTCGTTGCAGGACACCATCGCCGAGGACGGCCCGGTCACCCCGGCCAAAGCGGTCGAGATCGGCCTCGGCGTGCTCAACGCACTGAAGGCCGCGCACAAGGCCGGCATCATGCACCGCGACGTCAAGCCGGGCAACGTGCTGCTCGGCGAGGACGGCCGGGTGGTGCTCACCGACTTCGGCCTGGCCACCATCCCCGGCGACCCGAACGTGACGCGCACCGGCATGGTGCTGGGCTCACCCGCGTACATCTCTCCGGAGCGTGCCCGCGAGGGCACTGCCGGCCCGGAGGCGGACCTCTGGTCGCTCGGCGCCACGCTCTACGCGGCCGTCGAGGGCAAGTCGCCGTACGCGCGCCCGTCGGCGATCGCCACGCTCGCCGCGCTCGCCACCGAGCCGATGCCGCCGCCGCGCAACGCCGGGCCGCTCAAGCCGGTGCTCCAGGGCCTGCTCCGCAAGGACCCGGACGAGCGGATCACCGCCGAGGTGGCCGAGCGCATGCTGCGCAAGGCCGCCGGCCGGCGGGCCAAGAGCATCTCGCTGCTCGACGGCGTACGCCGGCCCGGGCCGAACGGTCCGCGCGTGCCGCGTCCGCCGCTGGTGCCCGCGCCGCGCCCGGCCGACCAGGCCGAACGCGCCGCGTCCGGGGTCGCCGCAACCGGGGGTACGGCGGCAGCCGCCGACCCGACGGCGAAGGTGCCGGCATCCACCTCGGACGCCGGGCCCACCGCGGTGACCCCGCCGCCCGCCGACCCGACGGCGAAGCTCGACCCGGCGCCCTCGGCCGACGAGACCCTTGTGGACGACGAGGCGCGGGTGGACGGCGTCGACCCGGCGCTGGACGAGACGCGGCTCGACGGCGACCCGGTCACCGACACCCCGGCGCCGGTGAGCCCGGCCGTGACCGGCTCCGCGCCGGTCAGCCCGGCTCCGGTGCAGGAGACACCGTCGACCGGCCGGGCGACGGTGCTGCCGGTCGAGAAGTCCGCGCCGAACCGGCGCAACCTGCTGATCGGTGCGCTTGTAGTGCTGCTGCTCGTCGGCCTGGTGGTGGCCGTGCCGCTGCTGAACAACGGTGACGACGGCGACGGCGGTGAGCCGACGGCCGGCACCTCGGCGTCGGCGGCGCCGCCCGCGCCGAGCGAGAGCGCGTCGCCGAGCGCCCCGGCCACTAGTGCGTCGGCCAGCCCTTCTCCCTCGGCCAGCCCGTCTGCGTCCGGGGCCGTGTTGCCGGCCGGCTGGCGCCTCTACACCGGCCCGAACGGCTTCAAGGTGCCGATCCCGAACGGTTTCGAGGCTCGGGTCCGCAGCGACAACGTCGTGCTCTACGAGGTCGGTGGCGCTCGGCGGGTGCTGTTCATCCAGTGGACGCCGAACCCGAAGCCGGACGCGTACGCCGACTGGCAGGGCCAGGAGAAGTACCGCGCTTCCCGCGTCCGGAACTACAAGCTGGTCGGCATCACCAAGTGCGACCCCTACTTCCGCACCTGCGCCGACTGGGACTGGCTGGAGACGCGCGACGACGGCACCCGGTTCCACGTGCGTAACCGGGGTGTGGCGACCGCCAGCAACAGGGGCTTCGCGCTGCGCTGGGAGGTGCCCGCGAAGGACTGGGACGCCAACCTGGCCAACTGGGAGATCATCACCAAGGGCTTCGTGCCGGACCGTCAGAACTGACCGGGAATCCCGCGGTCACGAAACTCGCTCGCATGGCTTTCCGTCCTCGGGGGTATGAATCCCTCCGACGACGGAAGGAGGCGCGACATGGGTTACCGACGGAGGTACACCGGCCCGCGGCTGGCACTGTGGATGCTCGTTGCGCTCGGCGACGTCGTACTGCTCCTCATCAGTGCCGGCCTGTCCGCGCCGGTCGCGGTCCTCGGCGTGCTGACGCTCACTGTCGCCGGTGTGGCGGCGTGGCGCCTGACGCGCCGGACGCCGGTGCCCGTCCCGGCCACCGCGCGCCGCAGAGCCTGACCTCGGGGTACGACGACAGCGGGACCGCCTCGTGACGAGGCGGTCCCACTTGTGTCGCACGTATGTCAGGCGGTGTTGTTCGCCAGCGCGATCAGCCGGCTGCGGTCACCGTTCCAGTAGTTGCGGTCGACGTTGCCGCTGATCCCGGAGACGGCGCCGGTGCTGGTGTACTGCCAGAAGCTCCACACCGGGGCGCCGGCCGGCAGCGTGCCGGGCGCGCTGGCCCAGCGGGCGAGCCACAGCGGGTGGTTGGCCCACGGGCCGGTCCAGCTGCCCGTGCACTGGTTCCACCAGCTCGTGGTGGTGTAGATGACCGCGTACCGGCCGGTGCGGGAGCGGTAGGTGTTCAGGAAGTCCTGGATCCAGTTGCGCATGCCGGTGGTGCTCAGGCCGTAGCAGTAGCCGCCGCTGTACGGGTTGCCCTCGATGTCCAGCGCGGCGGGCAGCGTACGGCTGTCCGCCGACCAGGCGCCACCGTTGCTGGCCAGGTAGTTGGCCTGGGTGGAACCGGCGGAGATGTTCGGCCGGGCGAAGTGGTACGCCCCGCGGATCACCCCGGCGTTGTACGCGTTGACGTAGTTCGCATTGAAGTTCGGGTCCTTGTAGCTCGTACCCTCGGTGGCCTTGATGAAGGCGAACTGGATGCCCGAGTTGCGCACGCTGGTCCAGTTGATGCTGCCCTGGTAGCGGGAGACGTCGATCCCGGGCGTGGTCGCGGCGGCGGCCGGTCCGGCGGTCGCCACGAGGGCCGCGGCCGCGGTGGCGGCGGCGGCCAGGCCGGCGGCGAGAAGCCGGCGCACGGAGAGTCTGGTACGGGCCATGGTTGCCTCCAGAGGGACGTCCGTTGATTGATGCCCATCTTTGGAGGTTAGTGCCCTAGATCGCAATAGGAAGAAAGGAAATTTTCATAGACGATCGTCGTTCGCCCAGGTGGCGCGACAGTTGCGGATCAGCGCAGGTCGCTCGGGTCCATCGCCCAGCGGAACGGCTCGGTGACACTGAGCGTCTCACCCGCCTTGGCGACGGCATCCTCGACGTAGTGCGCGCCGTCGAGCCGGTGCAGCCGCAGCGAGTGGCTGTCGCCGTCCTGCTCGACGAGCAGGTACCACGGGATTCGGGCGATCGCGTAGAGCTGCATCTTCAACACCCGGTCGACGCCCGCGTTCCAAGGCGAGACGACCTCGCCGACAAGCGCCACGCGTTCCGCGTCCAGGATCGCGCCCTCGCCGTCGGCATCTGTGACGACGAGGTCGGGGATCATGACCCGGTCGACGCCGAGCCGAACGTTGACGCCGTGGTGAACGAGGAGACCGGCCGGCGCGACCGTCGACTCGACGGCGTTCGCCAATCGGCGCACCACCCGCTGATGCCGCAGGTCCGGGGCGGGGCTGATGATCAGTCCCCGGTCGAACAGTTCGACGCGGTGGCGGCCGTCGCCCATCGCGAGGTAATCGGCCTCGGTCAGCGGGGTCACGGACGCAGCCGTTACCGGATCCACTCGACATCATCTCCGTTCCAGTTACTGCCCGGCCAAGTCTGACCGGCTGCGGGAGCACGCCGGTCGAGCGACACGGCTCGGGGCGGTAGGCTCCCCGCCCATGCCCCTGATCGACGGTCTCACCACGCTCTGGGACACGCTGACCAGCGCCCAGCCGGACCCGCCGCCGCTGCTCGTGGTGGTCACCGCCGTGGTCGCGCTCGCGGTGGTCGTGGCCCGGTTGCCCTGGCGGATCGCCCGCAACGCGGTGACCATCGCGCACGAGGGCGGCCACGCGCTCGTCGCGCTGCTCACCGGCCGCCGGCTGCACGGCATCCGGCTGCACTCGGACACCTCCGGGCTCACGCTCTCCGCCGGTCGTCCCACCGGGCCCGGCATGATCCTCACGCTGCTCGCCGGGTACGTCGCACCGTCGCTGCTCGGCCTCGGTGGCGCGTGGCTGCTGGCCGGTAACCGGATCACGCTGCTGCTGTGGCTCGCGGTGGCGCTGCTGCTGGCCATGCTGGTGATGATCCGCAACCTGTTCGGCGTGCTGTCGCTGCTTGTCACCGGTGGCGTGGTGCTCGCCGTCTCCTGGTACACCTCGCCCGAGGTGCAGGCCGCGTTCGCGTGGACGTCGGTCTGGTTCCTGCTGATCGGCGGCGTACGGCCGGTGTTCGAGCTGCACCGGCAACGCGCCCGGGGCCGGATGCCGCAGTCCGACGCCGACCAGCTCGCCCGGATCACGCCGTTCCCGGCGCTGTTCTGGGTGGGCGTGTTCCTGCTGGTGAGCGTGGGCGCGCTGGCCGCCGGAGCGCTGCTGCTGGCCGGCCCGATCCTGGCCGACGCGGGGCTCACCGGCTGACCGGGCCGAGCCGCACCGCTGCGCGCCGCGCCAAGTCGGCCCGCAGCGCGCCGTATCGCGTCGCGGAGCGGGCCGCTACGCGGCAGGGCAGAATCGGACCGTGCGATACGTGATCATCGGAGCGGGCGCGGTCGGCGGCACCATCGGCGTACTCCTGGCCGACGCCGGCCACGACGTGACGCTCGTGGCCCGTGGCGCGCACCTGGACGCGCTGCGGGAGCGGGGTCTGACGCTGCGCACGCCGGACCGTGACGTGACGGGCCGGCTCCCGGCGGTGGCCGGGCCGGACGGGCCGCCGCTGCCG
Source organism: Micromonospora sp. Mcm103 (assembly GCF_024519755.1). Lineage (NCBI taxonomy): Bacteria > Bacillati > Actinomycetota > Actinomycetes > Micromonosporales > Micromonosporaceae > Micromonospora > Micromonospora sp. Mcm103. Next base: position 190,607 of record NZ_JALJRJ010000003.1, on the reverse strand, counting down.
GCGGACACCGTGCTGGTCCTCACCGTGAAGTCGCAGGACACCGTGGCGGCGCTCGACGTCTGGGCGGACGCCCCGGTCGAGGGCGGCGGGACGGCGGGCGAGCGGCTGCCGGTCGTGCCGGCCCAGAACGGCGTGGCAAACGAGCCGGCCGCGCTGCGGCGCTTCGCCCGCGTACACCCGGTGTGCGTGTGGCTGCCCGCCACCCACCTGGAGCCGGGCGTGGTGGTCGCCAACGGCCATCCACATCCGGGCATGCTGCACATCGGCCGCTACCCGACCGGCGCCGACGACACCAGCCGGGCGGTCGCCGCCGACCTGACCGCGGCCGGGTTCGTCGCGCCGGTCCGCGACGACGTGATGCGCTGGAAGTACGGCAAGCTGCTCGCCAACCTCGGCAACGGCCTCCAGGCGCTGCTCGGCCGGGACGTGCCGGAAACCCTGTCGAAGCGGGTACGCGCCGAGGGCGAGGCGGCGCTCGCCGCAGCCGGCATCGCCCACACCACCGTCGAGGAGGAGGCCGCCGAACGCGGCGACCGGGTGTCGCACCGGCCGGTGGGTGGCGAGGAGCGCTCCGGCGGCTCCACCTGGCAGAGCCTGGCCCGTGGTGCGGGCTCGGTCGAGACCGACCACCTCAACGGTGAGATCGTGCTCCTCGGGCGCCTGCACGGCGTGCCGACCCCGGCCAACGCGGCGGTGCAGACGGCGGTCCGCCGGGCGGTCCGGGACCGGATCCCGGCCGGCGGCTTCCCGCTCGGCGAGTTGGAGAAATTGCTCGGCTGAGCGGGCAACCCGCACCGCGCCGCCAGGCGTGTCCCCTCACGAACACGGGGAGGTGGCAGGTGCCCGACAGCGACGGCTTCGACGAGTTCTACCGGGGCAGCCGGCAACGGCTGCTCGGCTTCGTCTACGTGCTCACCGGTGACCTCGCCGAGGCGCAGGACGCCGTGCAGGAGGCGTACATCAGGGCCTGGCAGCGGTGGTCCACAGTGCGCGGGTACGACGACCCGGAGTCCTGGGTGCGGGTGGTGGCGAGCCGGATCGCGGTGAGCCGCTGGCGCAGCCTGCGCAGCCGGGCGCGCGCCTACCTGCGGCACGGCGCGGTGGCGGACGTGCCGGCGCCGAGCACCGAGACGCTGGACGTGGTCGCCGCGCTGCGCCGGCTGCCCGAGGCCCAGCGCACCGCGATCGCCATGCACTACCTGCTCGGCATGCCGGTCGCCGAGGTGGCGCGGGAGACCGAGGCGCCGATCGGCACCGTCAAGGCCCGGCTCTCCCGGGGGCGGACCGCGCTCGCCGGGCTGCTCGCCGTGGTGGACCTGGAGGAGGAGGCGGCAGATGCCTGACGACGTCGCACTCGTGGAGTTGCTGCACCGGGATCTGCGCAACGTCACCTGGCCGGAGCCGGAGGCGATCCGGGCCACCGCCCGGCGGCGCAGCCGGCGCTCCGCCGCGCTCGCCGCGGCCTCGGTGGTGGTCGTCGCGGCGCTCACCGCGTCACTCGTGGACCGGGCCGGCGCGCCGCCACCGCCCGCCGCCGGTGCCGTCGACGGGCGGGGGGAGATCGTGGCCGAGGCGATGCTGGAACCGGCCGACGTCCCCGTACCGACCGGGGAACGGCTCGGCGAGACCGGCCTCGGCGAGCCGGTCCGGGTCGACGACCTGCTTCAGGTCTGCGCCCGGGAACAGGGGCGGCCGGCCGAGGAACCGCGCTCGCGCTACTCACGGGGGCAGACCCTGATGGAACCGCCGACCGAGCCCGCTACGACCATCGGATCGGTTCTCACCCAGGACGTCTACCGGATGGCGCCAGGCGAGGCGGGCCGGTTCGTCACCGACCTGGAGGGCACAGTCGCGGCCTGCGGCGCGTGGCGGACGACCGGCCAGGTCTACACCGAGCGGGGGACGGTCAGCGCCGAGGTCGTGCACCGCTGGTACGTCGCGGCGAGCGGTTTCGCCGGAGATCAGGCGCTGCTGCTGCGCCACGAGGCGACGGTGGCGCCGGACGAGGCGACCGGCCGGCCGCCCGGCTACCCGCCGTTGTTCGAGGACCGGCTGGTCGTACGGGTGGGTGATCTGGTGACGGTGCTGCTCCCGTCCGGCCGGCTGCGGACCGACCTGCCCATGGGTCAGGCGCCCGAGGCCAGGGTGACCGAGGAACAGGTGCGGCAGATGGCCCGGGTCGCGGCCGAGCGGATGTGCGTGGCCGCGAACCCCGGCTGCTGACGCCGGTGCCCCCGCCGTCTCAGCGGCGGGGGCACCAGGGTCGGCTACAGCGGGATGTTGCCGTGCTTCTTCGGCGGCAGCGTCTCGCGCTTGGTGCGCAGCACCCGCAGCGCCCGCACGATCTGGGTACGTGTCTCGTGCGGCGGGATCACCCCGTCGACGTAGCCGCGCTCGGCGGCGATGTACGGGTTGGCGAGCGTGTCCTCGTACTCGGCGATCTTCTCGGCGCGGACCGCGGCCGGGTCCTCGGCGTTCGCCAGTTCCGAGCGGTAGAGGATGTTCACCGCGCCCTGCGCGCCCATCACCGCGATCTGCGCGGTCGGCCAGGCGAAGTTCAGGTCCGCGCCCAGGTGCTTGGAGCCCATCACGTCGTAGGCCCCGCCGTACGCCTTGCGGGTGATGACGGTGACCTTGGGGACGGTGGCCTCGGCGTACGCGTAGATGAGCTTCGCGCCGCGGCGGATGATGCCGTCCCACTCCTGGCCGGTGCCGGGCAGGAAGCCGGGCACGTCGACGAAGGTGAGCACCGGGACGTTGAACGCGTCGCAGGTGCGCACGAACCGGGCCGCCTTCTCCGACGCGGCGATGTCGAGCGTGCCGGCGAACTGCATCGGCTGGTTCGCCACCACGCCTACCGGGCGCCCCTCGACGCGGCCGAAACCGACCACCATGTTCTGCGCGTACAGCGGCTGCACCTCGAGGAACTCGCCGTCGTCGAGCACGTGCTCGATGACCCGGTGCATGTCGTACGGCTGGTTCGCCGAGTCCGGGATTAGCGTGTCCAGCTCGCGGTCCTCGTCGGTGACGTCGAGGATCGCGGGCGCGTCGAAGACCGGCGGCTCGTCCAGGTTGTTCGACGGCAGGTACGACAGCAGCGCCTTGACGTACTCGATCGCGTCCTCCTCGTCGGTGCCGAGGTAGTGCGCGTTGCCGCTGCGGGTGTTGTGGGTACGGGCGCCGCCCAGCTCCTCCATGCCCACGTCCTCGCCGGTGACCGTCTTGATCACGTCGGGGCCGGTGATGAACATGTGCGAGGTCTGGTCGACCATGACGGTGAAGTCGGTGACCGCCGGGGAGTAGACGGCGCCGCCCGCGCACGGGCCCATGATGAGCGAGATCTGCGGGATGACGCCGCTGGCCCGGACGTTTCGGAAGAAGATCTCGCCGTAGAGGCCGAGGGACGTGACGCCCTCCTGGATCCGCGCGCCGCCGGAGTCGTTGATGCCGACGACCGGGCAGCCGATCTTCATGGCGAGGTCCATCAGCTTGACGATCTTCTCGCCGAAGACCTCGCCGAGGGAGCCGCCGAAGACGGTGAAGTCCTGCGAGAAGACGCAGACCTGCCGGCCGTCGACGGTGCCGTAGCCGGTCACCACGCCGTCCCCGTACGGGCGGGTCTTCTCCAGCCCGAAGTTGGTCGAGCGGTGCCGGGCGAACTCGTCCAGCTCGACGAACGAGCCCTCGTCGAGGAGCATCTCGATCCGCTCGCGGGCGGTCTTCTTGCCCCGCGCGTGCTGCTTCTCGACCGCGCGTGCCGACCCGGCGTGCACCGCCTCGTCGAGCCGTCGCTCCAGGTCCGCCAGCTTGCCGGCGGTCGTGTGGATGTTGAACCCGGTCTCGGTAGTCACCCGTGGAATATAACGATGGTTCAGGTGTCTGAGGCTGTGCAGTGCGCCTCATCCGGGCCGTAGGCTGGCGGGATGCCCGGCTCGCCGTACACCGATCTGGACCGACCGCCGCTGTCGGCGGCCCGGCTGCGGCGCGCGCTGGTCGCGCCGCACGGGCCCTGGCGCCGCCTGGAACTGCTGGCCGAGACCGGCTCGACGAACGCCGACGCGGTGGCCGCGGCGCGCGCCGGCGAGCCGGAGGGCCTGGTGGTGGTCGCCGAGCGGCAGACCTCCGGCCGGGGCCGTCGCGGCCGCGTCTGGCAGTCGCCGCCGCGCGCCGGTCTCGCCACGAGCGTGCTGCTGCGGCCCGGCGAGGCGGACGCCGAGCGCGGCTGGACGCCGGTGCCGGTCACCGGGTACGGCTGGCTGCCGTTGCTCGCCGGTGTCGCGCTGGCCGAGGCGGTACGCCTGCTGGCCGAGCTGGACGCGCGGCTGAAGTGGCCGAACGACCTGCTGGTGGACGGCGCGAAGTGCGCCGGGGTGCTGGCCGAGGCGGTGCCGGGGGAGAACGACAGGCCGCCGGCGATCGTGGTCGGTGTCGGGCTGAACGTGACGCTGCGCGCCGACGAGCTGCCGGAGAACCCGACCGGGCTGCCGGCCACCTCGCTCCAGCTCGCGGGCGCCACCGCCACCGACCGGGATCCGCTGCTGCGGGCGCTGCTGCGCGCGCTCGCCGACTGGTACGAGCGCTGGCGTGACGCCGGCGGGGACGCGGAGGCCAGCGGGCTGCGTGAGGCGTACCTGGCCGGGTGCGCCACCATCGGCCGCCAGGTGCGGGTGCTGCTGCCCGACGGCAGCGAGGCGCACGGCACCGCCACCGGCGTGGACGCCGACGGGCAGCTCCTGGTGGAGACGGGCGCCGAGACGCTGCGGCTGGCGGCAGGCGACGTGCTGCACCTGCGGTGAAGGAAGGGCCCCTGTCGACGAACCACGGGTAGCCGTCCGCGCGGCCGATGCCGGCCGGGCGCGCCGACCGGTTACGGTCAGCGCGTCCTGTTCTGCGAGGAGGTTCCCCCGTGGCGTTCCCCGAAGACGTGCTCACCGAGGACGAGCACGTCGTGTTGCACCTGCACCCGCACTGGAAGGCCCTGATCCGGCCGGTCCTGGTGCTCGTGCTCGCCGTCGCGGCGGTCGTCGCCGGCTGGCTCCTGCTGCCCGACGGCACCGGCGGCACGATCGCGCTCTACGCGATCGCCGTGGTCGCCCTGGCGCTGGTGCTGTGGCTGGGCCTGTGGCCGTTTCTGGTCTGGCGCACCACGCACTACCTGTTCACGAACGAGCGGGTGCTCCTCCAGCAGGGGGTGCTGTCGCGTAACCGGCGGGACCTGCCGCTGACCCGGATCAACGACCACGCCATGCACCAGCGCTTCGTGGAGCGGCTGCTGGGCTGCGGCACGCTGACCATCGAGTCGGCGGGTGAGCGCGGCCAGTCGGTGCTGCACGACGTGCCGGGCGTGGACAGGGTGCAGACGAAGCTCTACGAGCTGGTCGAGGCGCACCACGACAAGCACAGCCTGGGTGACGGCGAGATGCGCGAGATCCTGGCCGACATGAGCGAGGGGAAGTCCCTGCGCGAGCAGCCCTGACCCGTTGACGGAGAAGGCCGGCACCCCGGGTCAGGGGTGCCGGCCTTCTCGGTGGTTCAGCGGCGGGCGCGGCGGGGCTGGAGTTCCGCGGCGAGTTCGGCGTCCAGGTCGGCACCGAGCGCCCCACCGAGTCCGGCGTCCGCCGGTGCGGGGCGGCCACGCGGTGGCGGGAAGTCGGCCGCCCGGCCGGTGCCCGGAGGCGGTTCCTCCTCCTCCAGCTCGCTGACCGACTCGGCCAGCTCGGCCACCGGGTCCATCTCGGCGACGTTGTCCCACTCGTCACGCGGCACCGAGTGCCAGGTCTCCTCGGCGTGCCTGGGGACGGGCTGGAAGACGAACGTCCGGTAGGACCAGAAGCGGAACAGCGTGGCCAGCAGGACACCGATGGTCTTGGCGACGTTCAGCGCGAGCAGGCCGTGGACGCCGAGGCCGTACTTGGCCAGGGCCAGGACGCCGAGCTCGATGAGCAGACCCGCGCCGTTGAAGAGGAAGAACAGGACGTATTCGCGCCGGAGTGCCGATTTCGGTCGATCACGGTACGTCCAGTGACGATTCATCAGATACGACGTGATCGTGGCGACAATCGTCGCGATCACTGTCGCCTTCAGCTGACCGTCACGGAAAACCGTGAGTGCCAGCGCATTGAACACCGCGTAATTGATGACGGTGTTGATGCCGCCGACGATGCCGAATTTGAGCGCCTCGTGGATGAACTTCTGCCAGCGCTCGGGCAGCAGACGGACTCCAGGCATGCGGAACACCTTAGGCAGTTGGCTGGGCCGGCTGGGCCCGGCGGGTCGGGATGGGCGGTTCGTCACGCCCCGGACTCTCGGTCGTGGCTCGTTGCCGGAACGGGAGGTGTTCCCGCCTCGACGAAGACGAACCGTCGGTACGACCAGAACCGGAAGAGCGTTCCCAGGCCGGTGCCGACGATGAAGCTGGCGAGGTTGTCGGCCAGGGGGGTCTGGAACACCGCGGGCCAGATCGCGCCGAGCCCGTAGTGGCTGATCGCCAGGCAGGCCACCGCGATGCCGAGGCCGACCGCGTTGAAGAAGAAGAACAGGGCGTACTCGCGGGCCGGGTTCGACCGCTGCCGGTGCCGCCACGTCCAGAACCGGTTGCCGAGGAAGGCGACTGTCGCGGCGATCACCGTGGAGATGGTCTTCGCGGCCAGCGGCGGCATGTCCCGGCCGCTGGACAGGTAGTTGAAGAGGACGAAGTCCACGACGAAGGCGAGCCCGCCGACGGTGGCGAACTTGCTCAGCTCGTGGATGAGATGACCGAAACGGTCGAGCAGTGCTCCGATCGGACCCCGGCGGGTCTGCGGAGCCCCCGGTTGGTCTCCGGTCATCGTCGCGGCCACCCGCCGAGAGTACCGGTTGTGCGGTAACCGGGCGGACTCCAACGGCGAGTCGGCCACGACGGCTTCGCCGCGGCCGTCTCGCGCGGGCCGCCCGGGTCGGAGAGGCGTCGCCCGTTCTCGATGTCCGTGAGCAGAGCGTAACGCGCTGTGCGAATCTGTGGAGCGCATCACGGAATCGTCTTTCGCGACATGTTCGTACGCTTCCCCGCGATCGGACGTCCGTGTCACTCCGGTGCCGGACCCGGCCGTCGAAGGTTCACCGCAGGATTTGCGTGAAACTGCGCGCGAAAGCGGGTATCAGATCGTGATGCCGCAGCGTGGCCGTACCTTGTGCAGTTCTTCACAACCAGTCCCACTGACTGACGAGGCAGTCCGGTTTACGCTGAGCCCAATCCCAGGTTTCCACGAGGCGGCGTACCAGCCCGCCGGAACTCGTGCACCCCATAGATCGGTCAGCGTCGACCACAAGGAGAAGTGACATGGTTGCTCCGGCTGCTGTTCGGGGAATCGATCAGGCCCCGACGTCCCACCCCAAGCTGCTGGCCTGGGTACGTGAGGTCGCGGAACTGACCACCCCCGACCGCGTGGTCTGGGTGGACGGGTCTGATGAGGAGTGGCGCCGCCTCACCGACGAACTCGTCGAGAACGGCACCCTGATCCGACTGAATCCCGAGAAGAAGCCCAACTCGTTCTACGCGCGTACCGACCCCACGGACGTCGCCCGGGTGGAGGAGCGCACCTTCATCTGCTCCGCCGACGAGGCGGACGCCGGCCCCACCAACAACTGGATGGCGCCGGCCGAGATGAAGCGGACGATGACGGAGCTGTACCGCGGCAGCATGCGCGGGCGCACCATGTACGTCATCCCGTTCTGCATGGGCCCGGTCGAGGCCGAGAGCCCCATGTTCGGCGTGGAGATCACCGACAGCCCGTACGTCGTCGCCTCGATGCGGATCATGACCCGGATGGGGTCTTCGGTCCTGGAGGCGATGGGCGACGACGCCGACTTCGTGCACGCGCTGCACTCCATCGGCGCCCCGCTCGCGCCGGGCGAGCAGGACGTGGCGTGGCCGTGCAACGAGACCAAGTACATCTCGCACTTCCCGGAGACCCGGGAGATCTGGTCGTACGGGTCCGGCTACGGCGGCAACTCGCTGCTCGGCAAGAAGTGCTACTCGCTGCGTATCGCCAGCGTGATGGGGCGCGACGAGGGCTGGCTGGCCGAGCACATGCTGATCCTCAAGATCACCTCGCCGGAGGGCAAGGTCTACCACATCGCGGGCGCCTTCCCGTCGGCCTGCGGCAAGACCAACCTCGCCATGCTGGAGCCGACCATCCCGGGCTGGAAGGTCGAGACCATCGGCGACGACATCGCCTGGATGCGGTTCGGCGCGGACGGCCGCCTCTACGCGGTCAACCCCGAGTACGGTCTGTTCGGCGTCGCGCCCGGCACCGACTGGAAGACCAACGCCAACGCCATGCGGACGCTGGACCGGGGCAACTCCATCTTCACCAACGTGGCGCTGACCGACGACGGCGACATCTGGTGGGAGGGCATGGGTGAGCCGCCGGCGCACCTGATCGACTGGAAGGGCAACGACTGGACGCCGGAGAGCGAGAGCCTCTCCTCGCACGCGAACAGCCGTTTCTGCACGCCGATCACGCAGTGCCCGATCCTGGCGGACGACTACTACGACCCGAACGGCGTGCCGATCGACGCGATCCTGTTCGGTGGCCGCCGCCGGGACACCATCCCGCTGGTCACCGAGGCCCGCGACTGGGTGCACGGCGTCTACATGGGCGCCACGCTCTCCTCGGAGACGACCGCCGCCGCCTCCGGCGCGGTCGGCGTGGTCCGCCGCGACCCGATGGCCATGCTGCCGTTCATCGGTTACAACGCCGGCGACTACTTCCGGCACTGGATCGAGATGGGCAAGGGCGCGGACGGCGACGAGGCCAAGCTGCCCAAGATCTACTACGTGAACTGGTTCCGCAAGGACGCCGAGGGCAGCTTCCTCTGGCCGGGCTTCGGCGAGAACTCCCGCGTGCTCAAGTGGGTCATCGAGCGGCTGGAGGGCCGGGCCGAGGCGGTGGAGACGCCGATCGGCATGGTGCCGGCGCAGGACGCGCTCGACGTCGAGGGTCTGGACATGACGCCGGAGGACGTCCGGATCGCCCTGAAGGTCGACGCGGACGAGTGGCGCAACGAGCTGCCGCTGGTCACCGAGTGGTTCGAGAAGTTCGGGGACAAGCTCCCCGGCGTGCTCTGGGCCGAGCTGGACGCGCTGCGCGCCCGGCTGGACGCGGAGCCGCAGAAGTAACAGGTGTGCCTGTTGCCCGCGCCGGGCAACATCGGATGCCATGAGGACGGCCGCTGAACCTGTCGAGGTCCGGCGGCCGTCCGCCGTCCGGGCGCTCACCACGCTGCTCGCCGTGACCGCGGCGGCCACCGTCGTGGTCGAGCTGCTCAACTACTGGTACGCCCCGGAGCAGGAGTTCGGTCTGGCCGTACGCACCGGCTGGGCGATGCTCCGGTCGCTCGGCTTCCTGCTGCTGATCGGCCACGTGAACAAGGGACGGGTGGGTGCCCGGCCGTTCGGGCTGATCCTGGCGGTGACCACGATCTTCGCGGTCGGGCGGCTGATCGTGCCCCGGCAAGGGGTGCCCGCGCTGCCCGGCCTGGTCGGGTTCGCTGTGCTCACCGCGCTCTGCGTCGCCGTCGTGGTGCTGCTCTACCGCTCCGAGGCGATCCGCGCCCATCTGGTCCGGCACCGCAAGGGTCTGGTCGTCGAGGGCGGGACGATCGCCTGGCGGGAGGTGGCGCCGAAGCGCCCGCAGGCGAACGGCTGGCTGCTCACCGCCCGCGTCGCGGCGTTCACCTACAGTCCGCTGATGCTCGTGCCCGCGCTGGTGGCGACGGGTGCCGTGCTGGACGGGCGGCTGGCCGCCGTACCGGCATTGATCTTCTGGTTCGGCGCCGGCATCGCGGTCAGCTACGCCGTGCTGTTCTGCACCGCCTTCCTGCTGCGTGACAAGGCGTGGGCGCGGAAGGGCCTGGTGGCCGTCACCCTCGGCGTACTCGCGATCGACCTGCCCCTGTGCTGGTGGCTGCTCGGCATCGACGGCCTGATCCGCGACGGCGCCCCCCTGGTGACGGCCGCCGCCCTCACCCTCTGGTCCCTGACCCGAGCCACCCGCACCCCCACCCCACCCCGTTGATCATGAAGTTGGCGGCGATTTCGATCTCCGTTGATGCCGCCAACCTCATGATCGTCGCCCGGGGCGGGGTGCGGCGGGGCAGGATGAGGGGGTGTGGGACGTCGTGGTGGTGGGGGCGGGGCCCGCTGGGGCCGCCGCGGCGCTCGGCGCGCGGCGGGCCGGGGCGGCGCGGGTGCTGCTGCTCGACCGGTCCGACTTCCCGCGCGACAAGGCGTGCGGGGACGGCATCGCCGCGCACGCGCTGGACGTCCTCGCCGAGCTGGGCGTGACCGGCGCTGTCGACGGCTACGCGCCACTGCCCGCGCTGCGCCTCGTGGGGCCCGGTGGCGGCACCGTCGCCCGGACGCTGCCCCGGCCCGCGTACACGGTGCCCCGCGAGGTGCTCGACGCACGCCTGGTCGCGGCGGCGGTCGCCGCCGGTGCGGAGCTGCGGCGGCACACCGTACGCCGGCTGGAGATCGCCGCCGACCGGGTGCTGCTCGACGGCGAGCTGTCCGCGCGGGCGGTGGTCGGCGCGGACGGCGCCGGATCGGTGGTACGGCGCGCGCTCGGTCACCCGGTCAACCCGGACCGGCACCTGGCGCTCGCCATCCGGGGCTACGCGCCGGCGCCGGCCGGGCCGCCGGAACAGCTCATCGTGACCTCGGCGGCGCGCTGGCCCGCGTACGCCTGGGCCTTTCCGATCGGCGACGGTCGCGCGAACGTCGGGTACGGGGAGGTGCTGCGCGGCGAACCGCTCAGCCGCGCGCACCTGCTGGACCGGATGGCCGTGCTGCTCCCGGGCGTCGACCCGGCCACGGTGACCGGGCTGCGGGCGCACCACCTGCCGCTGTCCACCCACCGGCCGGCGCCCGGCCGCGGACGGGTGGTGCTGGCCGGGGACGCGCTGTCGCTGATCAACCCGTTCACCGGCGAGGGCATCTTCTACGCGCTGCGCTCCGGGGCGCTCGCCGGCGCGGCGGCGGCCGGCTCCCCGGCCGAGGCCGCCCGGGCGTACGCCGCCGCGCTGCGCGCCCGGCTCGGCACCCACCTGCGGCACAGCTCGGTGGCGGCGTGGCTGGCCCGGCGGCGCCGGGTGGTCGACGCGGTGGTCGGCGCGGCCCGGCGGGACGAACACGTCTACCGCACCGTGGTGGAGCTGGGACTCGGCGACGGCCGGCTGGACGCGCGCACCCTGATGGCGATCGGGGCGGACCTGCCGCGACCGCGCCGGACCGTCTCACCGTCAGGTGATATGCCACCGAGACACTGATCTCTCCCGCGGGTCGCTACCCTGCAAGGTGATGACTCTGCGGAAACTCCTCTACTCCGTGTACGAGCGCCGGCTGACGGCGAAGCTCGCGGGCAAGCCCGTACCCGCACACGTCGGCGTGATGTGCGACGGCAACCGCAGATGGGCCCGGGAAATGGGCTTCGTCGACCCGAACGACGGCCACCGGATGGGCGCCGAACGGATCAAGGAGCTGCTCCGCTGGTGCGACGCGGCAGGCGTCGGGCACGTCACACTCTGGCTGCTCTCCACCGACAACCTGTCCCGCCCGGCCGCCGAGCTGGACCCGCTGCTCCAGATCATCGAGGACCTCACCACCGAGCTGGCCGAGGAGGGCAACCCCTGGCGGCTGCGGATGGTCGGCGCGCTCGACGTGCTGCCGGCGCAGCACGCCGCCGCGCTCAAGGCCGCCGAGGAACGCACCCGCGACCGCGACGGCGGGGCTCAGGTCAACATCGCGGTCGGGTACGGCGGGCGGCGCGAGATCGCCGACGCGGTCCGCTCGCTGCTGGTGGAGCACGCGGCGAACGGCGGCACGATCGAGGAGCTGGCCACCTCGATCAACGTCGACCACATCTCCGAGCACCTCTACACGAAGGGGCTGCCGGACCCGGATCTGATCATCCGGACCAGCGGCGAGCAGCGGCTCTCCGGCTTCATGCTCTGGCAGAGCGCGCACTCGGAGTTCTACTTCTGCGAACTGAACTGGCCCGACTTCCGCAAGGTCGACTTCCTGCGGGCCCTGCGCTCCTACGCCACCCGCCAGCGCCGCTTCGGCACCTGACCCACCCTCGCCCCCGCCCGCGCCGCCCCAGCCCCGTCGCCCCCGCCCGCCCGCCTCGGCGATCTTGCACTTGCTGCCCCGACAAAGGGGGCATAAGCCGCGCCCTCGGGGCAGGAAGTGCAAGATCGCGGGGGAGAGACCGGGCCGCGCGGAGACCGGGGTCAGCGGAGGTGGGGCAGGGCTGAGGTGAGGAAGTCGGCCAGGGCGGCGGGGGAGTCCAGGGTCAGGTCGGCGGCGTCGGCCACCTCGTGACCGGTCTCCGGGTTGGCGACCGCGACGCAGACGCCGAGGAAGTCGGGATCGTCGGCGGCGCGGGCGCGCAGCGCGGCGAACGCCTTGATGTCGGAGACGTCGTCACCGAAGTACCAGGCGCCACCGGCGTCCCGGACCGTCTCGCCGATCACCATGCCCTTGTCCCGGTCGACCGGAGGCTTCAGTTCCAGCACCATCCGGCCCGGCTGGGCGCGCAGCCCCAGCCGCTCGGCCTGGGCCCGGCCCCACTCCTGCACCAGGTCGCCGAGCTGCGGGGCGGTACGCCAGTGCAGCGCGACGGAGAGCCGCTTGTACTCGACGAGCGCGCCGGGCGGCAGTTCGGCGCGGGCCTGCTCGGCCAGCTCCGACATGGTCGGCACCCACGGCAGGGCGGCCGGCTCGGTGACCGTCTCGCCGCCGGAGTGGCTGTGCTCCAGGCCGTAGAGCCCGTACAGGTCGATGCCGGTGAGGCCGCCGAGGTGGTCGCGGAGGAAGTCCACCGGGCGGGCGGAGACGATGGCGATCCGGCGGACGTGCGGGGCGAGCGCCTCCAGCGCGGTGAGCACGTTGGGCGCGGGCCGTACGGCCGTGGGATCGTCGTCGACGGGCGCCAGGGTGCCGTCGAAGTCGAAGAAGAGGACGACGTCACCCGCGCGGTCGGCGGTGGCACGCCAGGCGTGCTCCGCGTTCAACGGGGTCTTCGGCTGCTGGTTGCCCAGATTCAACGGCGGCACGCGCGTCAGCGTACCCCGCGCCGGGCGGCGTATTCGTGGCCGAGATGTGACGTCGGAACGACGTGGTGATCAGCGTTCGGCGGCTCCTCGTCCCCGGCGACCGAACGGCACCACTGCTGCCTCCTGCCCGTGGCTGAGCAGGTAGCCCTCCACGAAGCCGGTGTTGCGGTCGCCGGTGTGCGCCTCGATCTCGTTGAGCCGCGCCACCAGGAACTCGGTGAGCGCGCTGACCCGGTCGTTTAGCCGATCGTGCAGCTCGGCGACGACGGCGAGGATCACCGCGGTGCCGGCTGTGGTGAGCGCGAAGAGGTTGACGACCAGGGGAAGCTGCCCGCCGTCCAGTACGCCGACCACCACGTTGCCGGTCACGCACGATGTCAGCGACACCACCGCGACCACGACTGCCAACCATTTCAGGGTCATGGACAGACCCCTCCTTCTGTCCCGCAGGGCTGGGTTCGGCTGTGTCCCGCCCCCCCGCCGATGACGAGCCCCTAGCAGTACAAACGTGGACGCTAGCGGGTCCGATCCGTCCCCGCGGCGAAACGATCGGGTCCGACCTTCCGTTCTTTCGCCATCTGAGGAACTACCCGGCCTGTTTCCCCCTATTTCGGACACCGCCCGGCAGGGTCGGGCGATATGCGAGGTAACGAATGGTTTCTCGAATGTGGAACTTCTCCGCGTCGGACACGCTCGGGTCGACCAGCCGGCGCAGCAGCGCCTCCACGTCCGGGTCCATCGGGGGTGGGGTGGGCGCGGGACGCGGCCCGGCGGCCCGGTCCCAGCCGAGCGCGGTGAACGCGGCGGCCGGATCGAGCCCGAGGCCCTCGCAGAAGGCGACGACGCGTTCCGCCTCCGGGTCGCTCGCCCAGTCGCCGCGCACCCATCGGTTGATGGTCTGGCGGGAGACGCCGGTGCGCCGGGAGACCTCGGTGCCGCTCCAGGCCCGCAGCGCGCGGGCGTCGTCGAGCGCGCGCCGGACGAAGGTGGCGAACGCGATCTTCCGTGCGTTGGTCGTCTCGGTCACCCCGTGACGGTACGGCCAGTCGGTCCCGGGAGGGCGGCTCGGCACGCTGCTGTCACGCCGACGTGACGCTGATCGCGGACTTCCGGTAAACGATCCAGTGCTGCTCCTGAGGGGTGTCACCCGGGCAGAATAGATGGACGCCAGTACGGCGGCAAAGGCCTGAAAAGCTGATACTGTCACGCTCATGAGACAACTTACGTTGTGTCACGTGCTTGAGACGACGAGTGCTCACATGCGTCACTCCGCGGGTGCCGAGGGGGGTCTCGTGACCGAACTCGCGACCCGTGCCCAGGCCTTCGGGCTGATCGCGGACGGAGTGTCCGCCGGGCTGAGCGCCCCCTGGCGTCTCTATCTCGCCCGCGGGTGCCGGTACCTCTCACTCAGCGTCGGCGACCGGGGGGAGTGGGACGCGTGGCGGACCCACCTCGGCTGCCCCGAGCTGAGCGTGCGGGTCTACGACTCCGGCGGCGAGATCCGCCGGGCGTCGGTGGCCGAGGTGATCCTCGACGGATGCCGGATCAGTGTCGAGCTGGTCGAGGAGGTCAGCACCGACGACCTGGAACGGCTGCTGGTGGTCGACCCACTTACCGGGACGGACGAGCGATGACCCCCTTTCTCGCCGTGGTGCTCGTCCTCGTGCTCGGCTCCACCTGCTACGCGGCCGGCCGCCTGCACGGCCAGCTCAGCTACCGCATCGGCTACCGGTTCGGTTACCGCCAGGGCTACTTCGACGGTGACCGGGGCGCCTGGAACCGCCGCCGGCGCGACGCCCAGGCGGCCATCGCCTCCGCGCTGTCCGGTCCCGGTCCCACGGTGGTGACGTCGGCCGGGCGCTCGGCCGTGCCGTTCGCCGGCACCTCAGTACCCGCGGCGGTCGCCGCCCGGCCCGGCTCCGCCCCGGCCGTCCGTGTCACCGCCACCGGCCGGCTCGGCGCCGTCGGGCGGGTGGGCACCACGTACACCGGATCGTCGTTCGGCGCGGCCGGCGCCGGACCGCGGGCCGGCACGCTGGTGCGCCGCCAGGGCTGAGGCCCGCGCCGCGTCGCGGCGCCGCAGTGGACGACCGGCCGGGGTGCGCGCAGGGGGCATGCATCCCGGCCGGTTCCGGTCCGCCGGTCACTCGAACGGGTGTACGTCCGGCGAAGACCGGACGATGATCCACGCGCGCCTCTAGCCCCGCGGCCCCGGTGCGATTAGCGTCTAGGCATGGCACGGGGTTTTCCCGGGCCAGCCGGACAGCCCGGACCTGCGTCCTCGCGCACGGGGCCCGCATCCGACCCCGTGTCCTCCGGGCACCGGAAGAGGCGGAACTCGGGTGGCCGGGTGCCCATCCGCGGAGCAGGCCTGTGACCACTCGCCGTACCCCCGCCGGAGCCGAGCAGACCCCGGCCTCGACCGCCCCGACCCGCCGGACCACCCGCAGCCGCCGCGGCGCCGCCGCCGAGGCCGAGGAGCCCCGACCAGCAGGCCAGGCCTTCGTCCTGGACACCTCGGTCCTGCTGTCCGACCCGGCCGCCTTCCACCGCTTCGCCGAGCACGAGGTGGTGTTGCCGCTGGTGGTGATCTCCGAGTTGGAGGGCAAGCGACACCACCCCGAGCTGGGCTGGTTCGCCCGCCAGTCGCTGCGCATGCTGGACGAGCTGCGCGTGCGGCACGGCCGGCTGGACCGCCCGGTGCCCGCCAACGA
This sequence comes from Micromonospora sp. Mcm103, assembly GCF_024519755.1. Classification (NCBI taxonomy): domain Bacteria; kingdom Bacillati; phylum Actinomycetota; class Actinomycetes; order Micromonosporales; family Micromonosporaceae; genus Micromonospora; species Micromonospora sp. Mcm103. The sequence goes on along the minus strand of NZ_JALJRJ010000003.1, from coordinate 174,795 downwards.
CCAGGGCGGCACGCTGCGGGTGGAGCTGAACCACACCGACGACGGGGTGCTGCCGCCCGGCTTCCGCAACGAGTCGAACGACGCGCGCATCCTGTCCGTGGCGCTCAACCTGGCCGCCGAGGGGCGTGAGGTCACGCTCGTCAGCAAGGACATGCCGCTGCGGGTGAAGGCGGCCTCGGTGGGCCTGCGCGCCGACGAGTACCGGCACGGCCAGGCCAGCGATCCGACCTGGACCGGGATGGCCGAGCTGGACCTGGCCGAGGAGGAGATCGGCCGGCTGTACGCGGGCGAGGCGTTCGACGTCGACGCCGCGGCGGGCCTGCCCTGCCACACCGGTCTGGTGCTGCACTCGGGGCGGGGCTCGGCGCTGGGGCGGGTGCTGCCGGACAAGACGATCCGGCTGGTCCGCGGCGACCGGGAGGCGTTCGGCGTGCACGGGCGCTCGGCGGAGCAGCGGATCGCGCTCGACCTGCTGCTGGACGAGTCCATCGGCATCGTGTCGCTCGGCGGGCGGGCCGGCACCGGCAAGTCCGCGCTGGCGCTCTGCGCCGGCCTGGAGGCGGTGATGGAGCGTCGCCGGCACAAGAAGGTGATCGTGTTCCGTCCCCTGTACGCGGTCGGCGGCCAGGAACTCGGCTACCTGCCCGGGTCGGAGTCGGAGAAGATGTCGCCGTGGGCGCAGGCCGTCTTCGACACGCTCGGCTCGGTGGTGCACGAGAACGTGCTGGAGGAGGTCACCTCGCGCGGGCTGCTGGAGGTGCTGCCGCTGACCCACATCCGCGGCCGGAGCCTGCACGACGCGTTCGTCATCGTGGACGAGGCGCAGTCGCTGGAGCGGGGCGTGCTGCTCACCGTGCTGTCCCGGATCGGTCAGGGGTCGCGGGTGGTGCTCACCCACGACGTGGCCCAGCGGGACAATCTGCGGGTCGGCCGGCACGACGGGGTGACGGCGGTGATCGAGGCGCTGAAGGGGCATCCCCTCTTCGCGCACGTCACGCTCAGCCGATCGGAGCGTTCTCCGATCGCCGCTATGGTCACCGATCTACTGGAGGACATCCCCGGCTGACTGCCGCCTTTGCCCTACTTTGTACGCATTTTCAGGGTGACGCAGATCACTTTTAGGCCCGGCCATTTCCCACCGGCCTCACTGTGCGCAATGGTGTCCATCGAGCGTCACCTACCACTCGGGAGCCGGACACGGCCCGGAGTCACACCGGTACCGGTGCGCTCACGGCACCCGGCGTGACCCGACCCGGCCATGCGCGTGCCGTGTCCCTGCCCCCGACGAAGGGAAACTTCGTGAGTCGGCTCTGGAGCCGGTTCGGCGCCCGTACGGCCGCTGTCGCGCTGCTCTCCGTGGGCGTCGCCGGCGGCTTCTATCTGGGTGAGGACCGACAGACCCAGCAGCAGGGCCTGACCGCGCAGGTCGGCCTGGAGGTCGACCAGGCGGAGTACGCGTACCAGCGCGACCGGCTGTCCGACCACCGCGTGGACTCGTCCCGGCAGCGCGCCGCCGAGTACCAGGCGAAGCTGCGTGCCGCCGCGGCGGCGAAGGAGGCCGCCGAGCGGGCCAGGAAGGCCGAGGCGGCCGCCGCCACCCGCAAGAAGGAGCGGGCCGCAGCGGAGGAGGAGGAGACGAAGATCAAGCCGTACGACGGCCCGATCCCGTCCTCGTGCGCGGAGTACAGCGGCAACCGGAAGATCGGTTGCGCCGTCATGCTCGACAAGGGCTTCGGCATCGACCAGTTCCCCTGCCTGGACAAGCTGTGGACCAAGGAGAGCGGCTGGAACCCGAAGGCTTCCAACAGCTCGTCCGGGGCGTACGGGATCCCGCAGGCGGTGCCGGGCAGCAAGATGGCCTCGGTGGCCGACGACTGGAAGACCAACCCGGCGACCCAGATCACGTGGGGTCTCGGCTACATCAAGGGCCGGTACGACACCCCCTGCGGCGCCTGGCAGAAGTCGCAGAGTTCGGGCTGGTACTGACATCACGACGACGGCGGGACACGCGGGGAGACCCGGTGTCCCGCCTTCGTCGTACCGGCCCTCGACTGGCGGCCTGCCACTTTTGCTGATAGCTCTTGGTAGGTGACCTGGCACGGCGGCCCCAGCGGCGACCCCTACCGGTTCGGCACCGACGCGTTCTACGCGGCGCTCGGCCGGGCCTTCGTCGCCATGTGCGCGGTCGTGCCGGTGCTGTTCCTCATCGAGGCGCTCGACGTCGGCCTGCGACTCGGCCTGGACTACACCGCCGGCATCATCCCGCAGCGGCTCCAGGGCCTGGACGGCGTCTTCTTCTCACCGTTCCTGCACGCCGGCTGGAACCACCTCTACAGCAACAGCATCCCGCTGATCCTGCTCGGCACGTTCGTGCTCGCCGCGGGCCCCCGCCGGTTCCTCTGGTCCACCGCCGTCATCATCCTGGTCAGCGGCCTGGGCGTCTGGTTCACCGGCTCACCCAACTCGGTGGTGGTCGGCGCCAGCGGAGTCATCTTCGGCTACCTCGGCATCCTGCTCACCCGGGGCGTGGTGGAGCGGAGCTGGTGGAACTTCGCCGTCGGCCTGCTGGTCGGGTTGCTCTACGGCTGGCAGCTGCTCGGCATCCTGCCCACCGACGAGCGCATCTCCTGGCAGGGTCACCTGTTCGGGCTGCTCGGCGGCGTGGTCGCGGCGATCCTGTTCCGCCGCCGCAACGACACCGGCGAATCCGACCGCCTCGGCTCACCCAGGATGACGCTGCCCTGACGGCGCGTTGATCGAAGCGCGGGACATGCTTGCCCGGGGCCACCCGCCCGCCTACCGTTTCGGCATCAGCACGGGGTGATCCGAAGCGGAAAGTGACGGTACGCCATGCGCGAGGTCGATGTCGCCGTGATCGGGGCCGGTCCCGCCGGGCTCTTCGCCGCCTACTACGCCGGTTTCCGCGGACTCTCCGTGTCGGTGATCGACGCGCTGCCCGAGCCGGGCGGCCAGGTCACCGCGATGTACCCGGAGAAGCTGATCCTCGACGTCGCCGGCTTCCCCGCGATCAAGGGCCGCGAGCTGGTCGCGAACCTGGTCGCCCAGGCCGCGCCGTTCCACCCCGACTACCGGCTCGGCGTACGCGCGGAGAAGCTGTCCTACCTCGACGGCCGGCCGGTTCTCGGCCTCGCCGGCGGTGAGCAGCTCACCTGCGGCGCGGTGCTGGTCACCGGCGGGCTCGGCAGCTTCACGCCCCGGCCGCTGCCGGTCGCGGAGAGCTTCACCGGCGGCGGGATCGTCTACTTCGTGCCGCAGCCGGCCGAGCTGACCGACCGGCACGTGCTCATCGTCGGCGGCGGCGACTCGGCGTTCGACTGGGCCGCCACGCTCGCCCCGCTGGCCCGGTCGGTGACGCTGGTGCACCGGCGGGACCGCTTCCGGGCGCACGCCGCCACCATCGATCGTGTCCGCGCGCTGCCGGTGCGGATCGTGGTGAACGCCGAGGTGAGCCGGCTGTACGGCGAGGAGACCGTCACCGGCGCCGAGCTGACCGTACGCGGCGGCGAGGCGGAGACGCTGCCGGTGGACACCGTGGTGGCCGCGCTCGGCTTCACCGCCGACCTCGGCCCGCTCGCCGAGTGGGGGCTGAACATCGACCGGCGGCACATCGTGGTGGACAGCGCGATGGCCACCAACCTGCCCCGGGTGTTCGCGGCCGGGGACATCACCGAGTACCCGGGCAAGGTCCGCCTGATCGCCACCGGCTTCGGCGAGGCCGCCACCGCCGTGAACAACGCGGCTGTCGTCATCGACCCGACCGCGCACCTGTTCCCCGGTCACTCCTCCGACGGCACCTGACGCCGATCGGCGTCAGGGCAGGCCGACCAGGTCCGCCATCAGGCCGATCTGGTGGTCGAAGTACTCGTCGCGGTGCGGTAGCGCCCGGTTGATCCGGCCGAACAGCTCGAAGCTGATCAGCCCGAACAGTTGGGTCCAGCCGGCCATGCCGCGCGCCAGCAGCGCGGGCGGCACGTCCATGCCGAGCAGCCCGACCAGTTCGGCCACGTCGCCGCGGAGCGGCTCGGGCAGTTCCTCGTCGGGCGGGGCGAGCCGGCCGGAGGCCAGGCCGTCGCGCAGGATGCCGACCAGGGTCACCGGTGGGCGCTGGGCCGGCGCGACGGTGTCGTCCGGGGCCGCGTACCCGGGCACCGGGCTGCCGTAGAGCAGCGCGTACTCGGCGGGGTGGGCCAGCGCCCACGTACGGGCGGCCCGGCAGGCGGCGAGCCACCGTCCGCGCAGGTCGGCCTGGTCGGCGGCGGCGTCGGCCGCCTCCACCGCGTCGCCGAGCGCGTCGTACGCCTCCAGGATCAGCGCGGTGAGCAGGTCGTCGCGGCTGGGGAAGTAGCGGTAGATCGCCGAGGAGACCATGCCGAGGTCGCGGGCGACAGCGCGCAGGGAGAGGTTCGCGCCGTCGGTGTCCAGGTGGCGGCGGGCGACCGTCTTGATCTCTTCGATCATCCCGGCGCGGACCCGGGCGCGGAGCGAGGGAGCGACCATGCCGTCACTCTGCCACGGATGAGAGCAGCAATCAAAAGAGAGAGCACTGCTCTTGACGCGGGCTGCTCGCATGAGTCATGCTCTGTTTCGAGAGCGGTGCTCTCGCTTCGAACAACTGCTTCAGTGAAGGTGGACCTGTCATGGCACTGCACGTGATCGTCGGCGCCGGCCCCGTCGGCACCGCCACCGCCCGCCTCCTCGCCGAGCGCGGCGAGCGCGTGCGCGTGGTCACCCGGCGCGGCACCGGCCCCGAGCACCAGGCGATCGAGCGGGTGGCCGCCGACGCCGCCGACGCGGACCGGCTCGCCGCGCTCACCGAGGGCGCGGCCGCGCTCTACAACTGCGCCAACCCGGAGTACCACAGGTGGCGGACGGACTGGCCGCCGCTCGCCGCCGCCCTGCTCACCGCCGCCGAGCGCAGCGGCGCCGTGCTCACCACAGTCGGCAACCTCTACGGGTACGGCCCGGTCGACGCCCCGATGACCGAGGCGACCCCGCTCGCCGCCACCGGCGTCAAGGGCCGGGTCCGCAACCGGATGTGGGCCGACGCCCTGGCCGCCCACCGCGCCGGCCGGGCCCGGGTCACCGAGGTACGCGGCTCCGACTACATCGGCCTCGGCGGCAACTCGCTGCCCATGATGGTGCTGCCCAAGGTGCTCGCCGGGCAGCGGGTGTTCCTGCCGGTGGCCTGGGACGCCCCGCACACCTGGACGTACGTGGGCGACGTCGCCCGTACTCTCGTCGCCGCCGCCACCGACCCGCGGGCCTGGGGCCGGGCCTGGCACGTGCCGAGCGCGCCCCCGATGTCCATGCGGGCGCTCGCCGACCGGGCGGCGGAGCGGGCCGGGGCGCCGGCGCCCCGGCTGACCCGGATGCCCTACCCGGTGCTCTGGCTCGGTGGCCTGGCCGACCCGTTCGCCCGGGAGATGCGGGAGACCGCGCACCAGTTCGCCGGGCCGTTCGTGATGGACTCCACCGCCGCGAGCGAGACGTTCGGGATCGACGGGACGCCGCTGGACCGGGTCGTCGACGAGATGGTCACCGGCCTGCGTGCCGCCGCGCCCGCCGGCGCCCGCTAGGGGCGGCGGGCCGGGCCGAGGGCGGCGACGAGCACGGCGACCATGGTCAGCGCCGCACCGAGCAGCGTGTCCAGCCCGGGGTGCGAGGCGGCGGTCGGCAGCACGAGGTCCAGCAGTACCGCGCCGACGATCTGCCCGGCGATCGTGGCCAGACCGAGCAGCAGCACCCCGGTGAACCGGACGAGGGCGGCGGCCAGCGCGATGAACACGATGCCGATCGGACCGCCGAGATAGAGCCACGGCTCGCTCGGGAACGCGCCCGCCGGCCGGCCGCGTACCGCCAGGTCCACCGCGAGAGTGACGAGCAGCGCCGCCGTGCCGACGGTGAAGTTGACGAGCGTGGCGGTCATGGCGCTGCCCGCCGCCGCCCGGACCCGCCCGTTGACCGCCTGCTGCCAGGCAATGCCCACCCCGGCCGCCAGCGGCAGCAGGGCCAGCGCCAGCGCGTCCGGGTCACCGAGCCGGTCGCCCACCGCCAGCAGGACGGCGAGCACGGTGAGCACCGCGCCGATCAGCCGGTTCGGGGTGACCGGCTGCGGGCCGGTCGGACCGATGCCGGCCCGGTCGACGAGCAGGCTGCTGCCGGACTGCCCGGCCACCACCGCGACGGTGAAGACCGCCACGCCGAGCGCGCCGATGGTCAGCCCCTGCGTCGCCACCAGGAACGCGCCGCACACACCGCCCAGACACTGCCACGGCCGCAGCGTGCCCGCGCGCAGCGCGCCGCGCAGGGCGGACAGTCCCCGCCGGCCACCGGGGGTGGCGGGGACCAGCACCAGCAGGATCAGCAGACCCACACCGAACGAGACCACCGCCGCGGCGATCCCGTCGGCCAGGCGTACGCCCAGCTCGCCGTTGATCCGGGACTGGACGGCGACCATCACGCCCGAGGCGGTGGCCAACCCGACACCGGCGACACGTCGCCCGGCCGACAGCGTCGGCGGTGCCGATGGTGCCGCCGTCCCGGCCCTGCTCACTCCTGCTCGGCCAGCGGGCGGCCGTCGAAGTCGACAGCCGAGTAGAGCGCGAGCTTCTCCAGGCGGTGGTACGAGTCGATCACCCGGATCGTGCCGCTCTTGGAGCGCATCACGATCGACTGGGTGTACGCCCCGCCGGAGCGGTACCGCACGCCGCGCAGCAGGTCACCGGAGGTGACACCGGTCGCCACGAAGAAGCAGTTGTCGCCGGTGACCAGGTCGTCGGTGAACAGCACCCGGTCCAGGTCGTGCCCGGCGTCCAGCGCCTTGCGGCGCTCGTCGTCGTCCTTCGGCCAGAGCTTGGCCTGCAACATGCCGCCCATGCACTTGAGCGCGCATGCGGCGGTGATGCCCTCCGGGGTGCCGCCGATGCCCATCAGCACGTCCACGTCCGACTCGCCGCGGGCCGCCGCGATGGCGCCCGCGATGTCGCCGTCGGAGATGAACCGGATCCCCGCGCCGGTACGCCGGATCTGCTTGACCAGGTCGTCGTGGCGCGACCGGTCCAGCACGCACACGGTCACCTCGGCGGCGTCGGTGCCCTTGACCTTGGCGATCCGGTTGATGTTCTCGGCCACCCCGGCGTTGATGTCCACCACGTCGGCGTACATCGGGCCGACCGCCAGCTTCTCCATGTAGAAGACCGCGCTCGGGTCGAACATCGCGCCGCGCTCGGCCACCGCGAGCACCGCCAGCGCGTTCGGCATGCCCTTGCTCATCAGCGTGGTGCCGTCGATCGGGTCGACCGCCACGTCCACCTCGGGGCCGGTCCCGTCGCCGACCTCCTCGCCGTTGAACAGCATCGGGGCGTTGTCCTTCTCGCCCTCGCCGATCACCACGACGCCGCGCATCGGGATCGAGTTGATCAGCTTTCGCATGGCGTCGACAGCTGCGCCGTCGCCGCCCTCCTTGTCGCCCCGGCCGACCCAGCGGCCGGCGGCCATCGCCGCGGCCTCGGTGACCCGGACCAGATCGAGGGCGAGGTTGCGGTCGAGATCCTGGGGCGTCCGCGTCCTGGTGGTTGTCATGGCGGCCTCCTCGCGACGTTGCGGGGTGGGACCGGCGGCCACCGCCGCCGGTTTTGTCGCTGATCCTCACACGATCTCAGGTTCGCCGTCCCGGCGGGGCGGAGGAGGCCAGGATCACGTCACCCGGTGGGCTGCGACAATGGCCCTGTGGAAGCCGCACAGCCTGCCGACCGCACACCGACCGACGCCACCCCGCCGGAGGGCCAGCCGCCGGTCCGACCGGACGGCGGCCCGGCCCCGTCCGAGGGGCAGCCCGCGCTGGTCGAGCCGGCTGCCGCGGCCGGCGAGCCCGCGCCCGCCGAGCCCGTGGCCGCCCCGGCGGCGGGCAAGGCCCGGTCCGAGCGGTCGCCGAAGGACATGGCGCTGTCCCTGCTGATCCTGCTGGTCCCGATCGCGCTGCTCCTCGCCTTCTACCGGGGCTTCCTCGGCGGCGACTCGCCGGTGACAGTCGACCCGGCGCCCGCGCTGGAGCAGGCCCGCTCCGCGAACGTCTTCCCGGTCAGCGAGCCGACCGGGCTGGGCGACGACTGGCGTACGGTGAACGCCCGCTTCCGGACCGAGCCTGACGGTTCGACGCTGCGGATCGGGTACGTGACCCCGGAGGGCCGGGGCGCGCAGCTCGTGGAGAGCAACGTCCCGGCGGAGAAGCTCCTGCCGGCCGAGCTGACCGAGGGGCAGCCGCAGGGCGCTGCCGACCTGCCCGGCGGGCTGAGCTGGCAGCGTTACACCGCACGCGGCAACGAGCAGGCGCTCGTCCTGCTGGAGCCGAACCGCACGGTGATCGTGGTCGGTGACGCGGGCGAGACGGAGCTGCGCAAGCTCGCCACGTCGCTGCGCTGACGTCCTCCCTCCGGGTGAGGCGGGATTGCGGATCCCCGCTTCCGGGAACAGAAGGGACATCGAGCCCGGACGACCCACCTGGAGAGGTTGACGTGAAGATACGACGCTTCAGCGCCACCGCGTTCGCCGCGGCGCTGCTCATTCCCGGCCTGGCGGCCTGCAACGGCAACGGGACGACGTCCGACGCCTCCGCGACCCCGAGCGCCTCCGGCAGCGTCGCACCGAGCGCCACGGCGTCCAGCAGCGCGGCCAAGCAGGCCCTGCTCGACTCCACGAACGCGATCCGCGAGGGGAACTTCAAGTTCTCCATGACCGGCGCGGGCTCCACCGCCGAAGGGCAGGTGCACGAGCCGAGCCAGAGCGCCGACATGCGGATGACCATCGGCGACCCGTCGTCGGACCTGATGATGAAGCTGGACCTCATCCACGCGAAGCCGGACAGCTGGGTCAAGCTGGAACTCGGCGGCACCGCCGCCGCGCAGATCCCCGGCGTGAAGAACCTCAACACCGGCAAGTACCACCACCTCGACCAGAACCGGATCAAGGGCAACCGGGCGCTGGGCTTCGACTTCGAGAAGCTCGACCCGGCCGGCAGCGCCGTCCTCACCCAGGGCGTCACCGAGGTGCGGCAGACCGGCGAGGGCGCGTACGAGGGCACCGTCGACGTGTCGAAGGCCGCCGAGGCGGGTTCGCTCGACCCGGCCGTGATCACCGCGCTCGGGGCGCAGGCCCAGTCGGTGCCGTTCACCGCCAAGGTCGACACGCAGGGCCGGCTCAGCGAGATGGTGCTCAAGATTCCGGCCGCCGGCCAGAGCGCCGCGCAGGACCTGAAGATCACCTACACCGACTACGGCAACGCGGCCCCGGCCCAGAAGCCCTCGGCCGACCAGGTCGTCGAGGCGCCCGCCGAGTTGTACAACCTGTTCAACTGAGGTCCGCGGTGGGGTTCGGCGACCGGCCGGACCCCACCGTCAGTCCTCGGCGCGCTGGCGGGCGGCGTCGATGCGGGCGCGCGCGCCGTCCAGCCACCGCTGGCACACCCCGGCGAGCTGCTCGCCGCGCTCCCAGAGGGCCAGCGACTCCTCCAGCGAGGTGCCGCCCGCCTCCAGCTTCTCCACCACCGAGGCCAGCTCGGCGCGGGCCTGCTCGTAGCTGAGCTGTTCGTCCTGCTTGGTGCCGGTCATCGTCTCTCTTCCCTCAGCCGTCGACGGTCGCGGTCAGCTCGCCCTCGGCGAGGCGTACCCGCAGTGGATCGCCCTTGGCGACCTCGGAGGCCGCGCGGACGACGTGGCCGTCGGCGCGCTGCACGATCGCGTAGCCGCGCTCCAGCGTCGCCGCCGGGGACAGCGCGCGCAGCCGGGCCAGCGTGTGCCGCAGGTCGTCGGTGGCGCCCCGCAGCCGGTGCTCCAGGGACCGGCCGGCGCGGTCGCGCAGCGCAGACACGTCCACCGCCCGCTGCTCGACCATCACCTGCGGCCGGGCCAGCACCGGGCGGGTGCGCAGCAGGTCGATCCGGTGCTGCTCCCGGTCGACCAGGTGACGCACGGCCCGTTCGAGCCGGGACCGGGCCTGGCCGATCAGCCGGGTCTCCTCGGTCAGGTCCGGCACGATGCGCTTCGCCGCGTCGGTCGGGGTGGAGGCGCGCACGTCGGCCACGTAGTCGAGCAGTGGCGCGTCCGTCTCGTGGCCGATCGCGCTGACCACCGGCGTGCGGCAGGCGAAGACCGCCCGGCACAGCGCCTCGTCGGAGAAGGGCAGCAGATCCTCGATGCCGCCACCGCCCCGGGCGATGACGATCACGTCGACGGCCGGGTCGGCGTCGAGCACCTTGAGCGCGCCGACGATGTCGGGCACCGCGCTCGGCCCCTGCACCGCCACGTTGATCGTGCGGAAGTCGACGGCGGGCCAGCGGCGGCGGGCGTTCGTCAGCACGTCCCGCTCGGCCGCCGAGGCGCGGCCGGTGATCAGGCCGACCCGGCCCGGCAGGAACGGCAGCCGCCGTTTGCGGGACCGGTCGAACAGGCCCTCGGCGGCGAGCAGCTTCTTGAGCTTCTCCAGCCGGGCCAGCAGCTCACCGAGGCCGACCTGGCGGATCTCGTCGGCGCGCAGACTGAGCGTGCCGCGTGCGGCGTAGAACTCCGGCTTGGCGTGCAGCACCACCCGGGCGCCCTCGCGCAGCTCCGGCGCGCCCGCGTCCAGCACGTCGCGGTTGGTGGTGACGGTGAGGCTGAGATCGGCCGACGGGTCGCGCAGCGTGAGGAAGACGGTGCTCGCGCCGGGGCGGCGGCTGATCTGCGCCACCTGGCCGTCGACCCACACCCAGCCCAGGCGGGCGATCCAGGCGCCGACCTTCTGGCTGACCACCCGGACCGGCCAGGGCTCCTCGGCCGTGCTCCGTCCGTCCGGGCTGCTCCGCCCGTCCGGCGCCCCCCGGCCGTCCTCTCCCGCGCTCACCCGCCCACCCTACGGCCCGGGACCGACAGCGCCCGCGCGCGCCTCGCGGCCGCTGCCGTGCGGGAGGACGGCACGTACGATGGGCGGGTGACTGACGCTGAGACGACTCCCCGGACCGGCAAGCGCGTGCTCCTGGCCAACCCCCGCGGCTACTGCGCGGGCGTGGACCGGGCGGTGCAGACCGTCGAGGAGGCGCTGAAGCTCTACGGCGCGCCGATCTACGTGCGTAAGCAGATCGTGCACAACAAGCACGTGGTGCGCACGCTGGAGGCCCAGGGTGCGATCTTCGTGGAGGAGAACGAGGAGGTGCCGGAGGGCGCCACCGTCATCTTCTCCGCCCACGGCGTGGCGCCCGAGGTCTACGAGCAGGCCAAGCAGCGCTCGCTGCGGGCGATCGACGCCACCTGCCCGCTGGTCACGAAGGTGCACCACGAGGCCCGGCGGTTCGCCGCGCAGGACTACGACATCCTGCTCATCGGGCACGAGGGGCACGAGGAGGTCATCGGCACCGCCGGTGAGGCTCCCGCCCACATCCAGCTCGTCGACGGCCCGGATGGCGTCGACAAGGTCACCGTGCGCGACCCGGAGAAGGTGGTCTGGCTGTCCCAGACCACGCTGTCGGTGGACGAGACGCTGGAGACCGTGGCCCGGCTCAAGAAGCGGCTACCGCTGCTCCAGTCGCCGCCCAGCGACGACATCTGCTACGCCACCTCCAACCGCCAGCACGTGGTCAAGGAGATCGCCCCCGAGTGCGACGTGGTGATTGTCGTCGGCTCGCGCAACTCCTCGAACTCGGTCCGGCTGGTCGAGGTGGCGCTCGACGCCGGGGCCCGCGCCGGCTACCTGGTCGACTTCGCGCACGAGATCGAGGACGCCTGGCTGACCGGCGCGAGCACGGTGGGTGTGACCTCCGGCGCGAGCGTGCCCGACGAGCTGGTCCAGCAGGTGCTCGCGCACCTGGCCGAGCGCGGCTTCGGCGACGTCGAGGAGATCACCACCGCCGACGAGCGGCTGACGTTCTCGCTGCCGCAGGAGCTCAAGCGCGACATGAAGGCCGCCGCCGCGGCCCGCGGCTGACCGGGAACGGATCGGCCGGCCACCGCGTCCAACCGACCATGAAGACTCCTCGTACGGTGCTCGTCGCACTGCTCGCCGGCCTCGCGCTGACCGCCTGCGCCGCACCCGGCGACGGGTCCGCCGATTCCAGCCCGAGCCCGAGCCCGAGTACGACGGGAGCCGCCCCGGTGACCAGCCAGCCCGACCCCGGCACGAGCCCGAAGCGTCCCGGCCCCTCCTGGAAGGGCGGTCCGTCCACGCCGCCGGGGGTCGGCGGCACCGTCATCAGCGGCACCGTGCAGGCCGGCGTCGAGCCGAACTGCCTGCTGCTCGACGGCCACCTGCTCGTCGGTGGCCCGCGCGACGTGCTCAAGGCCGGCGCCCGGGTCGAGGTCACCGGCCGTCCCGAGCCCGGCATGATGACCACCTGCCAGCAGGGCACCCCGTTCGTGGTCGAGTCCGCCCGCCCCGCCTGACGCCGAACACGAAGGAGCCCCGCCCCCTGCGAGAGGGGACGGGGCTCCGTCGTTCAGCGGCTCAGTCGACCGCGAGGACCTCGACCGAACCACGGCCGACGACCGCGCCCTCGGTGGTGGTCACGGCCATGTCGCCGTACAGCTCCCGGCCGGCGGCCGGGGTGGACAGGGCGGTCACCGTGCCGTTGAGGGTGGCGGTGGCGCCGTTGGCCAGGGACAGCGGCGTGGACGGCGCGGAGAGCGTGCCCAGGGCCGGGGAGGCGAACGAGTCCCGGTAGTCGTACGCGGTGCTCGGGTCGCTCATCGAGTAACCGTCGACCACGACCCGGTAGGTGCCGGGCGTCGGGTTGGTCAGCGTGACCGCCTCCTCCGAGTCACCGTCGGCCGACTGGCCCACCTGGGTGGTGCCGCGGAAGACGGTCAGGTCCAGGTCGGCGCTCAGGTCGGACGGGTTGCCGATCCGGGCGGTGAACGAGGTGGCGCCGGCGGGCACCTCCACCGTGTACTCCTGGGTCGCGCCCTCGGTGATGTTGGGACGCTCGGCCCGGACGCTCGCCAGCGGACCGCCGACGCCGGTCACCTGGACCGGGCCGAACGTGTTGGTCAGGCTCCAGCTCACCGGGGCCGGGGTGCCGGCGGTGACCGACGGGAGCTGGACCACGGCCGGCTCCACAGTGACGCCCTGCACGCGGGCCTGGAGCCGGAACGGGTTGTCCAGTGCCGGCGAGGTGCGACGCGCCTCCACCTCGATCTCCCACACGCCCGGCAGCGGGTTCTGGTAGTCCCGCTCCTGCGGCTTGCAGACCGCGGCGTCGGAGAAGTTGGTGTAGCAGGCGGTGCTGGCGGTGCTCTCGACCGGCACGCCGTACGGGTTGATGGCGATGAACCGGGTCTGCGAGCCGGTCGCGATGCCGGACAGGTTGACCTGCAGCGCGCCCGCACCCGGCGGGACGGTCACGAAGTACGACCGGAAGCCGTTGCGCTCGACCGAGCCGTCGGCCGAGAACGAGTAGGCCGGCGCGGCGACCGGGTTCGAGGCGATCACGACGGTGGCGACCTCGAAGTCGACAACCGAGGTGGCCGGGTCGTCGACGGTCATGATGGCGCCGTGCGCGCCGGCGGTCATCGGCTTGGCCTTCACCTTGACCGTGACGGTCTTGTTCAGCGGCAGCCACACGACCTTGGGGGCGCTGTAGGTGCCGTCGTTGCCGCGGAAGGCGACCTCGTGCTTGACGCCCTTGTTCGGGCCGCTGGTGCGGGTCAGCTTGACCTCGTAGTGGCGGCTCTCCTTGACCTTCTGGCCACCCCGGTCGGCGGCGCAGCGGTTGTAGAGGCCGGTGCCGACGTTCGGGTTCGGCACGAACGTACCGGAGGCCCGGTCGTAGCGGGTCAGGTTCGGCGACAGCTCGGTGCAGACCGGCGCCTCGGAGGTGTAGGTGCGGGTCTGCACGCCCTTGGCGAGCAGGCTCCACGCGCCCGGCACGTCGAACATGCCGTAGCCCTGCGCGTACGTCGGGACGCCGGTGATCGGCTTGGCCGAGGTGTAGACGGCCCGGCGCAGCGCGGCCGGGGTGACGCCCTTGCCGGTCGCCTTGGCGGCCGACAGCAGCAGCGCGGCGGCACCGGCGGCCTGCGGGGACGCCATCGAGGTGCCGTTGAGCATCTGGTAGCCCGGGGGCAGCGAGTAGCCCGCCTCCGGCACCGGGTTGCCCGGCTGCCAGGTCGGCGCGGTGGAGATGGCCGAGCCGGGGGCGGCGATGTTCGGCTTGAAGCCGCCGTCCTCACGCGGGCCGCGCGACGAGAAGTTGAACAGCGCGTTGTCCTTGCGGACCACCGAGCCGTAGTTGGCCAGCCAGGTGTCCTTGCTGACGCTCGCGGCCACGCTCACCACGTCGGTGGCGACGGACGGGTCGCCGACGGTGTTCACGCCCGGACCGGAGTTGCCGGCCGAGATGAACAGCTGCACGCCGTAGGTGTTGATCAGGTCGTTGTAGAGGACCGCGCGGGCGTTCGAGCCGTCGTTGAGCGCGGGCAGACCGCCGATCGACATGTTCACCACGTCGACCCTGCGGTTGATCACCAGGTCGGCCATGCCGGTGGTGAGCGCCGCCGCGGTGCAGCCGCCGCCCCAGGAGCAGGCGCGGGCGGAGACCAGCTTGGCGCCCGGGGCGGCGCCGTCGAAGGCGCTGTTACCCAGCATGTCGTTGGCGGCGGTGATGCCGGCGACGTGGGTGCCGTGGGTGCTCTCGACGATGCCGATGTTGACGTAGTCGACCAGGCCGGGGCCGCCGACCGGGGCGGTGTCCACGTTGCGCCGGTACTCGACCACGAACGGGATCTGCTCGCGTACCGCGGTGGCCGGGTTGTCGGTGCCGAAGTGGCCGACCTGGAACCGCTCCTTGTACGGCCGCATCACCTCGTCGTCGGTGAAGTCGTTGTTCTGGTTCGCGTCGACGCGGACGTCACCGGTGGTGGGGTTGTAGAGCACGCCCCAGAAGTCGGTGGTGTCGCCGTCGCGGTTGAGGTCGCCGCGCGCGTCGCTGTTCGCGGTGATGTTCTCGCGGAACACGTTGAACCGGTAGTTGCCGGCCGGCGCGGTCCAGGTGCCCAGCGAGGTGGTGAACGACGGGCCGCTGACCTCGGTCAGCATGGGGCGCCAGGAGGCGTCCTCCAGCGGGTCGGTGGCGGTGACCCAGTCGACGATCTTGCGCTCGCCGGTGGTGGTCTGCTGGAGCGCCGGGTGGTCGAGGTCCACACCGGAGTCCATGATGCCGATGGTGACGCCGCGGCCGTCCCACGCCGGGTTGGCGGCCTTGAAGGCCTCCGCGCCGGTCTCGTTCGTCGGCATGTACGGGTTCACCGCGCCGGTGTCGCCGCCCGGCCCGGCGAGCGTCTGGGCCTGCGAGGCGGTCTTGGCGCCCTTCGGCGCCGCCTCGGGCGCCGGGTCGGGGAGCTTGATGGTCTCGTCCAGGTCGACGGCGGCGACACCCGGCAGCGTGGCGGCCTTGAGCGCCTTCGCGGTCGGGACCTTCGCCAGCACGTAGCCGATCTGGTCGTACCGCTGGCTGACGGTGGCGCCGAGGCCGGTCAGGCCGTCGACGACCTTCTTGGCCGAGCCCTTCTTGGCCGCGATGATCATCGTGACGGTCGGCGCGTTCTTCGCCTCGGCCTCGTCGAGCAGCTTGGCGTCGTGGGCGCCCAGTGCCTTCGCGGCGGTCGGCTGCGAGGGTGGGGTGGCGGGGGCGGCGCTCGCGGTACCGGCGCCACCCCCCACGGTCAGGGCGCCGGCCGCGAGGACCGAGGCCAGGAGCGCGGCGGACGGTCGCCGGCTGCGCGTGCGGGGTTTACTCAACGTTCTCTTCCTCCAGAGAACAGGGCCCTCGAGGGGCAGGGCACGTGTGACGGTGATCCTGCGTGTCACGACGGCAGGTGTCACTACCCGGCCTGGGTTTGTGATCAGTCCGTGACACGAATCGGTCTACGTCATCGCGTGCGCCGTGTTAGGCGTCGACGTCCGTCGACCTCTCGGCCGATGTGGACGGCGCGCCCAGCAGCTCGGGTGCCTGCGGCTGCCTCGGCGCCAGCTCGACCTGCGCCGGCGCGGCCAGCTCGTCGTCGGAGACGCCCAGCTCGGCCAGCTTGCGGGCGCTGACCAGCACTCGCGCCTCCAGCGACCCCACCGCCCTGTTGTACGCCGTCACCGCCCCGCTCAGCGAACTGCCGAGCTTGCCCACGTGGTCGCCCAGAGTGGACAGCCGCCCGTACAGCTCGCGGGCCAGCGAGTGGACGGTCGCGGCGTTACGCGCCAGCGCCTCCTGCCGCCACGAGTAGGCCACGGTGCGCAACAGCGCCACCAGCGTGGCCGGCGTGGCGAGCACCACGTTGCGGGCGAACGCGTGCTCCAGCAGGGACGGATCGCGTTGCAGCGCCACGTCGAGGAACGGGTCCGCCGGCACGAACAGCACCACGAAGTCGGGCGTCTGGTCGAACGCCGACCAGTAGGACTTGGCCGCCAGGCCGTCCACGTGCGCGCGCAGGTGCCGGGCGTGCGCGTCCAGGTGGGTGTCGCGCCCCCGCTCGTCGCGCGCCTCCATCGCGGTCAGGTACGCGTCGAACGGCGCCTTCGCGTCCACCACCACCGTCCGGCCGCCGTGCAGCCGTACCACCAGGTCGGGGCGTACCCCCTGGTGGTCGGTCGCGGCGGTGACCTGCTCGCTGAAGTCGCAGTGTTCGAGCATGCCGGCGGCCTCGACGATCCGGCGGAGCTGGTGCTCGCCCCAGCGGCCGCGTACCTGCGGCGCGCGCAGCGCGGCGACCAGCTGCTTGGTCTCGGTGCGCAGCTCGCCGGAGACCGCGCTCATGGACCGCACCTGCTCGCGCAGTTCGGCGTACGCGTCGACCCGGTCCCGCTCCAGCTCCGCCACCCGCTGCTCGTAGCGGCGCAGCGTGTCGTGCAGCGGCGCGACCGCGCGGGCCACCGCCTCCTGGGACTGCGCCGTCGCCTCGTAGCTGAGCGCCCGCATGGACTGCTCCAGCCGGCCCTCGCCGGCCTGGGTGGCGGCGAGCGTCGCCTCCAGGCGGGCGATGTCGGCCGCCGCGCGCGCCCGCGCGGCCAGCCAGCCCACCGCGCCGCCCGCGGCGAGGCAGAGCACCACCACGGCCAGCGTCGCAAAGCTCATGGCCAAGAGCTTGCCAAACGGGTACGACGAGCGCCCGGTGGGTACGTTCGAGTCATGGAGTTCGCGTTGTGGCTGGTCCTGATCCTGCTGCTCGGAGGTGCGTTCGTGTTCTGGCGGAGGGGGAGCAGATCGCGTCGGTCGAACGAGCTGGCCGACGCCCGCGCCGAGGCGCAGCGCTGGTACGAGCGGCTCGGCGGCCAGCTGATGAACCTGCACGGCGACGCCCCGGCGGTCCGGCAGGCGCTCGCCGACGCCGGTGAGCGCTACAACGCGGCCGGTTCGCAGCTGGAGCAGGCCACCACGCCGCGCCAGTTCGGGCTGGCCCGGGAGACCGCGCTGGAGGGGCTGGCGTACATCCGGGCGGCGCGGACCGCGATGGGCATCGACCCGGGCCCGGAGCTGCCGCCGCTCGCCGCCGCCCAGGGTGCCGGCGCGCTCACCAAGGAGCGCCAGGTCGACGTGCAGGGGCAGACGTTCCGCGCCGGCCCGCAGCCGGGGAACGCGACGCCCTACTACTACCCGGGTGGCCGGTTCCAGGGGCGGCCGGTGCCGGCCGGCTGGTACTCCACGCCCTGGTGGAAGACCGCGCTCGGCGCGGGCGTCGGTGTGGTCGGCGGTCTCCTGATCGCGGACGCGCTGTTCTCACCCGCGTTCGCCGATCCCGGGTACGACGCCGGCTACCAGGAGGGCTTCGGCGACGGCCAGGACTTCGGCGACCAGGGCGGCGACATGGGCGGCGGCGACATGGGCGCCGGTGGTGACTACGCCGGTGGCGACTTCGGCGGCGGCGGCGACTTCGGTGGCTTCGGCGGCGGGGATTTCGGTGGTGACTTCGGCGGCGGCGACTTCTAGCCGACGCCGCCGGCCGCGCGGGCGTCAGGAAGGGCCCCCTCTTATGCACGAGGCGTTAAGAGGGGGCCCTTCCTTACACGTCAGCCGGTGTTGCGCATGCCGGCGGCGATGCCGTTGACGGTGGTCAGCAGCGCCCGCTCCAGCGCCGTACCGTCGTTCGGGGCCCGCCGCCCACCCGGCGCGGTCGCCACCGCTCGCCCGGCGGCGCCGGATTCGCGGTACTGCCGCAGCAACGCCACCTGCAGGTGGTGCAGCGGCTCCAGGTAGGTGTCCCGCACGGCGAGCGTGCGCTGGAGCACCGGCGAGTTGTCCAGCAGCGCCGGTGCGGCGGTGACCGCGAGCACCTCCTGCTTGGTCAGCTCGTACTCCTGCTCGATCTTGTCGAAGATCGGGTGCAGCTTCTTCGGCACCAGCGTCTCGACGTACCGCCGGGCGATCGTCAGGTCGGTCTTGGTCAGCATCATCTCGACGTTCGACAGGAACGTGCGGAAGAAGTGCCAGTTCCGGTTCATCTCGGCGAGCACGTCGGCCAGCCCGGCCGCCCGCGCGGCGGCCAGCCCGGAGCCCACACCGAACCAGCCCGGCACGATCTGCCGGGTCTGCGTCCAGCCGAACACCCACGGGATGGCCCGCAGGCCGGACAGGCCGGCGCCGGTGTTCGGGCGCTTCGCCGGCCGGGAACCGATGTTCAGCGCGCCGAGCAGCTCGGTCGGTGTGGAGGCCCAGAAGTACGCGGGCAGGTCCGGGTCCTCGACCAGCGACCGGTACGACCGGAACGCCGACTCCGACACCACGTCCATCGCCGCGTCCCAGCGCTCCAGCATCTCGGCCGGCTGCCGGGGCGCGGTGTGCAGCAGCGTGGCCTGGAGCACCGCCGCCACTGTCAGTTCCAGGTTCTCCCGGGCCAGCGCCGGCAGCGTGTACTTGTCGGAGATGACCTCGCCCTGCTCGGTCACCTTGATCGCGCCGTCCAGCGTGCCGTACGGCTGGGCCAGGATCGCGTCGTGCGTGGGGCCGCCCCCACGGCCGACGGTGCCGCCCCGGCCGTGGAACAACCGCAGGTGTACGCCGTGCCGCGCGGCCACGTCCCGCAGCGCGCGCTGCGCCCGGTGGATGGACCACTGGCTGGTGGTGATGCCCGCCTCCTTGTTGGAGTCGGAGTAGCCGAGCATCACCTCCTGCACGTCGCCCCGGGCCGCCACGAGCGCCCGGTACGCGGGCAGCGACAGCAGCTCGTCCAGCAGCTCACCGCCGGCGTTCAGCTCGGCCGGGGTCTCCAGCAGCGGCACGATGCCGATCCGGGCCCGCCCGGAGTGCACGTCCACCAGGCCGGCCTCGCGGGCCAGCACCACGGCGGCGAGCACGTCGTCCACGCCGAGCGTCATCGAGATGATGTACGACTCGATCACCTCGGGGCCGAACCGGTCCTGCGCCTCGCGGATCGCCGCGAACACGTCGAACGTCTTGCGGGCCGACTCGGTGAGCGGGCTGTCCTGGGTGGAGAGCGGCCGGCGGCCGGTCAGCTCGTCGGCGAGCAGCTTGGTGCGTTCCAGCCGGGACAGCGCCGGGTAGTCGGACACCTCGCCGACCGCCTCGTAGAGCTGGGCCAGCACCTCGTGGTGCTTCTCCGCGTGCTCCCGGATGTCCATGGTGGCCAGGTGCAGGCCGAACGCGGACACCGTACGGATGGTCGAGGCCAGCCGCCCGACGGCGGTGAGCTGGCCGGAGTTGCGGGCCAGCGACGCGCGCAGCAGTTCCAGGTCGGCGATCAGCTCGGACGAGCCCCGGTAGTCGCGCCCCGGCACGTGCGGGGTGTCGGCGCGCAGCCGCTCCCGGGTGTTGGCGAGCTTCGCCTTCACGCACCGCGCCTTGAGCCGGTACGGCTCCTCCGCGTTGACCCGGCGGAACCGGGGCGCCACCTCTGGTAGCGCGTCCAGGTCCTTGGCCAGGCTGGCGGACAGGTCGAGCGACACCGCACGCAGCCGCCGGGACACGCTGACCTCGGTGATCAACTCGTCCATCGCCTTCTCGGTGGCGGCGATGCCGTGCTCGTGCTGGATGCGCAGCACCTCGCGGGTGACCACCGGGGTGACGAACGGGTTGCCGTCGCGGTCACCGCCGATCCAGGTGCCGAAGCTCAGCGGGCGGGACGTCGGCGACGTCTCCACGCCGAGCGTGCGCAGCGTGTCGGCGAGGTCGTCGAGGACCTGCGGCGCGGCCTCGGCGTACAGGTCGCGCAGGTAGTAGATCGCGTTGCGCGCCTCGTCTGTCGGATCCGGCCGGTCCAGCCGCAGCTCGTCGGTCTGCCACATGAGATCGAGCAGTTCGGCCAGGCGGCGGTTCGCCGGGCCCTCGTCGCTGGCGCCGTAGAGGATCGCGTTCGCGGTCTCGGTGTCCAGCTCGTCGGCCACCGCGCGCAGCTTGGACAGGATGGACCGGCGGGCCGCCTCGGTCGGGTGGGCGGTGAAAACCGGGCGTACGGCCAGCCGGCGGGCCGCGGCGGCGATCTCCTCGGCCGGTACGCCCCGCTCGGCGATCATCTTGGCCGCCTGGTCCAGCCAGCCGCCGTGGGTGGCGCGGCGGCGGCGCAGGTCCCGGGCGCGGTGCACCTGCTCGGTGATGTTCGCCAGGTGGAAGTAGGTGGAGAAGGCGCGGGCCAGCTTCGTGCCGGTGGTGACGTCGAGCCCGGCGAGGCGCTGGGCGGCGGCCGGCGCGTCGGAGCGGACCTGGGCGCGGATCTCCTCGACCAGGTCGAGCAGCGGGCGGCCCTCCTGCCGGGCGAGGGTCTGCCCGAGCAGCGTGCCGAGGCGGCGGATGTCGGCCCGGAGAGCGGCGTCGGGGCCGTCGTGGTCGTGCTGGTCGGTCACGGTTGCGCTCCTTACGCGAGGACGAAGGACAGCGCTGTCCGACTCCTCTGGATGGTATCCGCGCGGCCCCGGCGGACAGGAGGGGGACGGCGTGATGATCTGCACTCTGGGACGGCCCGCCGGTCAGCCCCGCTCGACGGCGTGCCGTCCCGGCGCAGGTCGCCGGCGGGCGCGGAACATCGTCGTGGTGAGCAGACCGGCCAGGCCGGCGGCCACCCAGATCAGCAGCCCGGCCAGTGCCCAGCCGCCGCCACGCCAGTCGAAGTAGATCGCCGACTTGAACAGGTCGGTGGCGAGGCCTGGCACGTTCCAGCGGTGCATCCCGCGCAGGAACGGCGGCAGGAACTCGGGCGCGTAGATGCCGCCGGAGCCGGGGTTGCCGAGCACCACGAGCAGCAGGATCACGATGCCGGTGCCGAGCAGCCCGAGCCAGCCCTGGACGGCGGCGGCGACCATCCCGGCCGCGAACGCGGCGAGCGCGCCGACCGCCGCCACCGTCGCCACCTGATCGGGGAACACGCCGAGCACCGGC
Source organism: Micromonospora sp. Mcm103 (assembly GCF_024519755.1). NCBI lineage: Bacteria > Bacillati > Actinomycetota > Actinomycetes > Micromonosporales > Micromonosporaceae > Micromonospora > Micromonospora sp. Mcm103. Next base: position 153,437 of record NZ_JALJRJ010000003.1, on the reverse strand, counting down.
CCGACGAGGATCGCCCCGATGACGCCGAGCAGGATCGCGTGCACCGCGAGCGTGGCGATCCGCAGCCCGGCCCGGCGCAGGTCGCGCGGGCTGGTCCCGAGTGAGATGCCGAGCGCCGTGGACGCCAGGTAGCCGCCGAGCACCACGCCGACGGCCAGGTAGAACGGGACCAGGCCGCGCGGGTCGTCGGCGGAGACCGGCATGTCGTCGGTGACCTCCAGCGGCACCCCGGCCTGCCGGGCCGCCTCGGTGAACACGTCGGTGACGAGTTCGGTGGCGGCGGGCGCGCCCGCGCTGGCGGTGGCGAGCGTCAGGCCGCCGCCCGGGGCGGAGCTGAGCACCGCGTACACCGATCTGTCGGTGAGGCCGTCCTGGGCGGCGCCGCGGCTGTCGTACCCGACGGGTTTGATCGTGTCGGTGCGGGCGCGGACGGCGGACATCACGGCCTCGGCCTGCTGGTCGCTCGTGACCACGGCGACCGGCACGTCGCGCGGATTGGGCTTGTGCAGCGCGCCGACGTAGGCGGCGATGAACGCGCTCGCCAGCGCCAGGGTGCCGAGGATCAGCGCCGCCGTGCGGGGCAGCCAGTCCCGGGTACGCAGCTCCGGCTCGTCGTCCACGGCCACAGCCTATTGCGGGCATATTCCCGGCTCATGGGGTTTCGTCGGGCGAAAACCGCTGGTCCGGGCCGATAGCGTCGGGCCATGACGGTGCCTGTCTATCCCGCCAAACCGCAGCCCGGCGACCGGGTCGCGGTCGTGTCACCCTCCGCCGGCCTGCCGGGTCTCTTCCCCCATGTGTACGAGCTGGGCCTGCGCCGGCTCCGCGACGAGATGGGTCTGGAACCGGTGGAGTACCCGACCACCCGCGTCATGGGCGCCGACCCGCGTGACCGGGCGCGTGACCTGACCGCCGCGTTCGCCGACCCGACGATCACCGCCGTGCTGGCGACGGTCGGCGGGGACGACCTGATCACCGTCACCCCGTACCTGGACGACGAGGTGTTGCGGGCGAACCCGAAGCCGTACTTCGGCTACTCGGACAACACGAACGTGCTCAACCACCTGTACCGGCTGGGCGTCGTCGGCTACCACGGCGGCTCCGTGCTGGTGCACCTCGGGCGCTCCGGAAAGCCGCACCCGCTCACGCTCGACTCGCTGCGCGCCGCGCTGTTCACCACCGGCTGGTACGAGCTGACCGCCGCGACTGAGTGGGGCGACGAGCCGCGCGACTGGCGCGACCCGGCCACGCTGGCCGAGGAACCGCCGATGTACCCGTCCGAGGGCTGGCGCTGGCACGGCCCGGCCCGGGTGGTGCAGGGCCGGACGTGGGGCGGCAATCTGGAGATCCTGCACTGGCTGATGGCGACCGACCGCGTTCCGCGCGCGGCCGACCTGGCCGGCTCGGTACTGGTGCTGGAGACGTCGGAGGAGATGCCGCCCGCGCAGGAGGTATTCCGGATCGTGCGCAACATGGGCGAGCGGGGTCTGCTCGCCGCCGTACCGGCGATCGTGGTGGGCCGCCCCAAGGCGTGGGACTTCGACCGGCCGCACACGGTCGCGCAGCGGCTTGCCTGGGCCGCCGACCAGCGGGCGGCGATCCTGTCGGCGCTCGCCCCCTACGCCGGCGACCCGGTGGTGGTCTTCGACGTCGACCTGGGCCACACCGACCCGCAGGTGATCATCCCGTACGGCGGCGAGATCCGGGTGGACGCGGTGGAGCGCCGCATCGCCGTGCGCTACTGACCCGCCTTCACCCGCCGCCTCACCCCTCGGTTGGCGGCGTGGGCGACGCAGGCAAGATCCACTCCGTTTCGCCGAGGTGGCGGCATTGGAGGGCGTTGAACCCCGCCATTTCGGGGAAGTGGAGTGGATCTTGCACGCGAGGATCAGACGATCGCGAAGGCGCGGACCGGGAACGTGCCCATCCCGGCCACCCGCGGCGGTGCGGCGGTGAACCGGAAGCCGGTCGGCGGCAGGGCGTCCAGGCCGGTCAGGTGCTCCACGATCGGGATGCCGGCGGCCAGCAGACCGGTGTGCGCCGGGCGCTGACCCGCTGCCGCCGGAGTCATGTCGTCGATGTTGATCGAGTCGATGCCGACGAGCGCCGCGCCCGCCTCGGCCAGCCACTGCGCGCCGTCACCGGTCAGGTAGGGCGCCTCCGGAGCGGCGTACGCGTCGGTGCCGAAGTGCGCGTCCCAGCCGGTGTGCAGCAGCACCGCGCACCCGGCCACGTCGTACGGGGCGAGCATCAGCCGGTCCACCGCCCGGGTGCCGGCCGGCACGCGTACCACCAGGCCGGGCAGGTCGGCGAGGCGGTCCAGCGGCATTCCGGTCAGGTCCGGGCCGTCGGCGAAGCGGTGCGACGGCGTGTCCCACGTACGTGCCGGTGTTGGCGATCATGTCGATCCGCGCGACGTGGAACTCGACACCGGGCGCGTACCGGCCCCGGGACGCCTCCCGGGTCAGCCAGTCGGTGACCTTCGGGGCGGGCCAGCCGGGCAGCGTGACCATGCCGTCGGTGACCACGTGACTCAGTTCGACGAGCTTCCGCCCGCCGCCGGCCGGTGCGGCCACCCCACGCCCGCCCTTGTGCGGCTCCTCGACGACGGTCCGGTTGGTGATCCGTACCTCGCCGACCATGAGCAGCCCCAGGTGCCGGACCAGCAGCGCGGCCACCTCGTCGTCGGTGACGTCCGGGTGCGGCACGTCCAGCCGGAACCCGTCGGTGCGCAGACCACCGCCGTTGGAGAAAAGCACCTCGGCGTCGAAGACCGTCCGATACTCGACCATCCGCCCACCGCACCACGCCCGGTCGCCGCCGGTCAAGATCGAAGATCGGGCGGACCCGGATCGTCGGTGGAGAGGGATAGGCTCGAACGGTGCACCCCCCGTCCGGCTGGACGCGGGGTCGTCGTCGTGTGTCGATCCGCTGGAAGTGATCACTGATGCTCACCGGACTCTTCTCCGCCGCCCTGGCCGACCCGGGGCTGGCCCGGGCGCGTGACCTGGCGCGCTCCGGTGCCGCGCAGGTCGACGGGCTCGACCTCACCGCCCCGGCCGCGCTGCGCCCGTTCGCTGTGGCAGCGGTCGCCGCCGACGAGCCGGCCGGCGGCGCGGGCCGCCCCGTACTAGCGGTCACCGCCACCACCCGCGAGGCCGACGACCTGGCCTCCGCGCTGGGCAGCCTGCTGCCGCCGGAGCAGGTGGCGGTCTTCCCGTCCTGGGAGACGCTGCCGCACGAGCGCCTGTCGCCCCGATCCGACACGGTCGGGCGGCGCCTCGCCGTGCTGCGCCGCCTCGCCCACCCGGACGCCGCCGACGCGCACGGCCGCACCGGGCCGCTGCGGGTCGTCGTCGCGCCGGTCCGGTCACTGCTCCAGCCGCAGCTCAAGGGCCTCGGCGACCTGGAGCCCGTCCAGCTCGCCGCCGGGGACGAGGCCGACCTGGAGGAGGTGGCCCGCCGGCTCACCGACATGGCGTACGCCCGGGTCGACCTGGTCACCAAGCGCGGCGAGTTCGCCGTCCGCGGCGGCATCCTGGACGTCTTCCCGCCCACCGACGAGCACCCGTCCCGGGTCGAGTTCTGGGGCGACGAGGTGGAGGAGATCCGCACCTTCGCGGTCGCCGACCAGCGCACCATCGAGGGCGTCGCGCAGCTCTGGGCGCCGCCGTGCCGGGAGCTGCTGCTGACCCCGGCGGTGCGGGAGCGGGCCGCCGCGCTCGCCGCCGAGCACCCCGAGCTGGCCGAGATCCTGGACAAGCTGGCCGAGGGCATCCCGGTCGAGGGCATGGAGTCGCTCGCTCCCGCGCTGATCGGCGCCGACGCGCTGGAACTGCTCGTCGACTGCATGCCGGCCGGCACCCACGTACTCCTCTGCGACCCCGAGCGCATCCGCACCCGCGCGCACGACCTGGTCCGTACCTCGGAGGAGTTCCTCCAGGCCAGCTGGGCCGCGGCCGCCGTCGGCGGCCAGGCCCCGGTCGACCTCGGCGCCGCCGCCTTCAAGACCCTGGCCGAGGTACGCACGGCAGCCCGCGCCCTGCGCCAGCCCTGGTGGACGCTCGCGCCGTTCGGCCTGGTCGAGGCGGACGCGGCACCGGCCCGGCAGCCCTGGGAGGACGAGCCCGCCGAGGTCGACGTCACCCCCGACGACGCCATCGCGGTGAGCCTGGCCGCCCAGCCGGCGCCGCTCTACCACGGCGAGACCGCCCGGGTGGTAGACGACCTCAAGCGCTGGGCCGGCGAGGGCTGGTCGATCGCGCTCGTCTTCGAGGGGCACGGCCCCGCCCAGCGGGCCGTCGAGGTGCTCCGCGACGCCGGTCTCGGCGCCCGGCTCACCGAGGAGGTGCCCGCCGCGCCCGCGCCGGGCGAGCTGCTCGTGTCGTGCGGCTGCCTGACCGCCGGGTTCGTCGACGAGGCGTCGAAGTTCGTCCTGCTCACCGGCAACGACGTCACCGGCGGCCGGGGCACCTCCACCCGCGACATGCGGAAGATGCCCAGCCGGCGGCGCAACACCATCGACCCGCTGGAGCTTAAGGCCGGCGACTTCGTCGTGCACGAGCAGCACGGCATCGGCCGGTACGTCGAGCTGGTGCAGCGCACCGTCAACGGCGCCAGCCGCGAATACCTGGTCATCGAGTACGCGCCGAGCAAGCGCGGCCAGCCCGGCGACCGCCTGTTCGTGCCGACCGACCAGCTCGACCAGCTCTCCCGTTACGTCGGCGGTGAGCAGCCCACGCTGCACAAGATGGGCGGCTCGGACTGGCAGAAGTCCAAGGCGCGGGCGCGCAAGGCGGTCCGTGAGATCGCCGCGCAGCTCATCCAGCTGTACGCCGCGCGCAAGGCGTCCAAGGGGCACAACTTCGGCCCCGACACCCCGTGGCAGCGGGAGCTGGAGGACGCGTTCCCCTGGCAGGAGACGCCCGACCAGCTGGCCGCCATCGAAGAGGTCAAGCGGGACATGGAACAGACCGTCCCGATGGACCGGCTGATCTGCGGCGACGTCGGCTACGGCAAGACCGAGATCGCGGTACGGGCGGCGTTCAAGGCGGTGCAGGACGGCAAGCAGGTGGCGGTGCTGGTGCCGACCACGCTGCTGGTGCAGCAGCACTACAACACGTTCGCCGAGCGGATGAGCCAGTTCCCGGTGTCGATCCGGCAGCTGTCCCGGTTCCAGACGCCGAAGGAGACCGAGCAGACGCTGGAGATGGTCGCCGCCGGCACCGTCGACATCGTCATCGGCACCCACCGGCTGCTGCAGGCGTCCACCCGGTTCAAGCAGCTCGGGCTGGTGATCATCGACGAGGAGCAGCGGTTCGGCGTCGAGCACAAGGAGCACCTGAAGACGCTGCGCGCCTCGGTCGACGTGCTCGCCATGTCGGCCACCCCGATCCCGCGCACGCTGGAGATGGCGATCACCGGCATCCGGGAGATGTCCACCATCGCCACCCCGCCGGAGGAGCGGCACCCGGTGCTCACGTTCGTCGGGGCGTACGACGACCGGCAGGTGGCCGCCTCCATCCACCGTGAGCTGCTGCGCGACGGTCAGGTCTTCTACCTGCACAACCGGGTCGAGTCGATCGAGAAGACGGCCCGCAAGCTCCGGGAGTTGGTGCCGGAGGCCCGGGTCGCGGTGGCGCACGGCCAGATGGGCGAGGAGGCGCTGGAGAAGGTGATGGTCGGCTTCTGGGAGAAGGAGTTCGACGTCCTGGTCTGCACCACGATCGTCGAGTCCGGCATCGACATCCCGAACGCCAACACGCTCATCGTGGAGCGGGCCGACCTGCTCGGCCTGGCCCAGCTGCACCAGATCCGCGGCCGGGTCGGCCGGGGCCGGGAGCGGGCGTACGCGTACTTCCTCTACCCGCCGGAGAAGCCGCTCACGGAGAACGCGCACGAGCGGCTGGCCACCATCGCCCAGCACACCGAACTCGGCGCGGGCATGTACGTGGCGATGAAGGACCTGGAGATCCGCGGCGCCGGCAACCTGCTCGGCGGCGAGCAGTCCGGCCACATCGAGGGCGTCGGCTTCGACCTGTACGTCCGGATGGTCGGCGAGGCGGTCTCCGCCTTCAAGGGCGAGAGCACGGAGGAGGAGGCCGAGGTCAAGGTCGACCTGCCGATCGACGCGCACCTGCCGCACGACTACGTCGCGGTGGAGCGACTGCGTCTGGAGATGTACCGCAAGCTCGCCGAGGCCCGCGACTCCGAACGTCTGCGCGAGGTGGTCGCCGAGATGACCGACCGGTACGGCGAGCCGCCCGCGCCGGTGCAGAACCTGGTCGCGGTGGCGCGGTTCCGGCTGCTGGCCCGCCGCTACGGGCTGACCGACGTGTCGATGCAGGGCAAGCACATCCGGTTCGGCCCGCTGCCGCTGCCCGACTCGAAGCAGATGCGGCTCAAGCGTTACCACCCGGACTCGGTCTACAAGCAGGCGCTCGACCAGGTCAGCGTGCCCCGGCCGAGCACCCGGCGGATCGGCGGCGAGCCGTTGCGCGACCAGGCGCTGCTGGAGTGGTGCGGTCAGCTCCTGGCCGACGTCCTCGGCAAGCCCGAGGAGTTCGCCGGTGTCGCCCGGTCCGGGGCGGGTGCGCGATGAGGTGGGCGGAGTCACAGGCCGGTACTCGGCGTGAGAGAGTGACCCTCATGCGTGCTCGCCGTTCCCTCGTCGCTGTCAGCGTCGCGGCCCTCGCCGCGCTCTCCCTCGCCGCCTGTGGCCGCTCCGCCCCGGACGTCGCCGCGTACGTCGGCGACACCCGGTACTCCGTCGACCGGGTCGACGCGATCTACGAGGACGCGCAGCGGCAGTACGCGGACGCCGTCCGTAGCCAGGCCCCGCAGACGCCGTCGCCGGCGGAGCTGCGGTCCTCGGTGACCCGGCAGGACGTGCTGAACCTGCTGGTCGCGATCGACCTGGGCAAGCGTGTGGCGGCCGAGAAGGGCCTCCAGGTCACCGACCAGATCTCCCCGGAGCAGATCCAGCAGGCGCTCCGCATGCCGGCGACCACCGAGTACACGAAGCTGTGGGGCGAGTGGGTCGACCTCTCCGGCACGCTCCAGCAGAGCCTGCCCCCGGCCGACCTCAGCGACGAGTCCCTGATGGCCGTCTACCACGCCCTTGAAAAGACCGGGGCGATCCAGCCGGGCCTGAGCGTCGACCAGGTCCGGCAGGCGTTCGGCGAGGCCGGCTTCGTCCGCACCGCCACCGCGCTCAGCAGCGCGCTACAGGAGCAGGCCGACAAGTCGGATGTCCGCGTCAACCCCCGGTTCGGCGTGACCGGCGTGCCGTCGCTCGTGAACACCGGCCAGTCGTTCGTCTTCTACTCCCTGCCGTACGTCGGCAAGGACGGCCCGGTCACTGACATCTCCACGCCCGAGGCGCCGGCCTCCGGCTCCCCGGCTCCCGGAGCCGCATGACCGCGCGGATCGTCCTGCTCGTCACCTCACCACGGCTGCCCGCCGGCCTGCTGACCTCGGCCGCCTGGGACGCCGTACGCTCCGCGCCGGTCCTCGCCGGTGCGGAGAGCGAGCTGACCCGCGCGGTCCGGACGGCCGGCGCCGAGGTGAGCGTGGTGACCGAGGGTGCGACCCAGGCCCTGCTCGACGCCGTCGCCGCGCACGGCGGGGCGGTGTGGCTGGCCGGCCCGGCCGGCGACGAGGCGCTGGCCCGTGAGCTGGGGCTGCGGCTTGCCCGCGAGCCCGGGCTGGCCGAGCTGGAGCTGATGTACGGCTCGTGGGATCCGCCCGGCGCCCGGCTGCTCGACGCGGTCGAGGTGATGGACCGGCTGGCCTCCCCTGGTGGCGACCCGTGGAAGCGGGCGCAGACCCACCGCAGCCTGGCCGGTTTCCTGCTGGAGGAGTGCTACGAGGCGTACGACGCGATCAGCGCCGACGACACCGACGCGCTCCGCGAGGAACTGGGCGACGTGCTGCTTCAGGTGCTGCTGCACGCCCGGCTGGCGGAGAACCTGCCGGAGGGCGAGAGCTGGACCGTCGACGACGTCGCGGGCACCCTGGTCGACAAGATGGTGCGACGCAACCCGCACGTGTTCTCCGGTGAGCCGGCCGGTTCGATCGAGGAGATCGAGGCGAACTGGGAGCGGATCAAGCGGGCCGAGAAGACCCGTGAGTCGGTGCTCGACGGCATCGCGCTGAGCCAGCCCGCGCTGTCGCTGGCCGCGAAGATCCTGGACCGGGCCGGCCGGGTCGGCCTCGCCGTACCGCCCCCGCTGGCCGAGTCGCAGGTGGACCCGGAGGCCCGGCTCGGCGCGAGCCTGCTGGCCACAGTCGCCGCGGCCCGTCAGGCCGGTATCGACCCCGAGGCCGCCCTGCGGCGGGCCACCTTGGCGTACGCCGAAGCAGTCAGAGCCGCCGAACGCCCCACCCCCACCAACCCCGCCTGACGCCCCCTCCCCCCTCCCCTCTCACGGCGATCTTGCACTTTCGGCCCAGGCTGTGCCGTAAATGCCCCATCTGCCCGGGCGCAAAGTGCAAGATCGCCGAGTCGACTGGTCGGCCTTGCTTGGCCGCGGCTCTCCCGGCAGTCGAGATTCGCCGTCTGCATCCCGGGATCGCCGTAGATCTTGGTACGAAAGTGCCCCTATGGGGGCCGTTTCCGTCCAAGATCTACGCGGGCCTCGGGGTGAGGCGCGCACGCGGCCGGCACCCAAGCGCCGGCCTTCCGGGCGGACCTGCGGCGGTGATCAACGGGGTTTGGGTCGCGGGGCTCTTGCGGGGACCGAACTCCTTGATCAACGGGGGCGGTGAGGCGGGAGGGTGGGCGGGGTGATCGGTAGGGTCGGGGGATGGAGTCGTTCGTGCCGCTGGCGGAGCGGATCGTGGAGGCGTTGCTGGAGAGCCGGCCCGGGCTGGCCACCTCCGTCGGAGACCACCGCTACGACGATCGGCTGCCCGACCTCTCCGCCGACGCCCTTGCCGCGGACCAGGCGATGCTCAAGGACGCGGCCGACGCGCTCGCCGAGACCGACCCGGACGCGCTCGACCCGGCGGAGAGCGTCGACCACGCGCTGCTCACCAGCCTCGTCGACCGAGGACTGTTCGAGGCCACCGAGATCCGCGGCCACGAGTGGGATCCGCTGCGCCACAATCCGGGGCCGCTGCTGCACGCCCTGCTGGCCCGTCCCTTCGCCCCGGCCGAGGAGCGCCTGACCAGTCTCGCCGGGCGTCTGTCGGCCGTACCCGATGCGCTGTCGACGGCGCGCGCGACGCTGCGGGACATGCCGCGGGTCCACGCGGAGACGGCGGTCGGGCAGTTCGCCGGTACGGCGGCGCTGATCCGCGACGAGGTACCCGGCCTGCTGGCGGAGGCGCCGGCGATCCGCGACCGGGTCGGCCCGGCGGCCACCGAGGCGATCGCCGCGCTGGAGGAGTTCGTCGCCTGGCTGCGGCAGGGCCTGGCCGCCGACGCCGGCCCGGGGCGTGACCCGCGGCTGGGCCGGCGGCGGTGGGAGGCGCGGCTGTGGCACACGCTCGACACCGAGCTGAGCGCCGCCGAGGTGCAGCGCCGCGCCTGGGCGAACCTCGACCGGGTCACCGAGGAGATCCGCGCGGCGTCGGTCGAGCTGGTCGGTGGTCCGGCCGACGACGAGACGGTACGCCGGGCGCTGGACCTGCTCGCCGCCGAGCACCCGGACGACGCCACGATCGTCGATCTCGCCTCGGTCACGCTCGACGAGGCGAGTGACTTCGTCCGCCACCACGACCTGGTCAGCATGGTCGGCGACCCGTGCGTGATCCAGGAGATGCCGGAGTTCGCGCGGGGCGTGGCGGTGGCCTACTGCGACTCGCCGGGCCCGCTGGAGACGGCCGACGTACCGACGTTCTACTGCATCTCGCCCACCCCGTCGGACTGGCCGGCGCAGCGGGTCGAGTCGTTCTACCGCGAGTACAACGACCACATGATCCGCAACCTGACCGTGCACGAGGCGATGCCCGGTCACTTCCTCCAGCTCGCGCACGCCCGCCGCTACGACGGTCCGACCCGGGTACGCGCGCTCACCGAGTCGGGCGTGTTCGTGGAGGGCTGGGCGGTCTACGCGGAGGAGCTGATGGCCGGGCTCGGCTTCGGCGGTCTGCCGGTACGGTTGCAGCAGCTCAAGATGCAGCTCCGGATGACCATCAACGCGCTGCTGGACCAGCTCGTGCACTGCGACGACCTGCCCGAGTCGGAGGCGATGGCGCTGATGACCGGGCGCGGTTTCCAGGAGGAGGGCGAGGCGGCCGGCAAGTGGCGGCGGGCGCTGCTCACCTCGACGCAGCTCTCCACGTACTTCGTCGGCTACAGCGAGATGGCCGACATCGCCGCCGCCCGGCCGGACGGTGTGCCGCTGCGCGACTGGCACGACGCGATGCTGGCGCACGACTGCCCGCCGCCGCGTCACCTGCGCACGCTGCTGGGGGTGTGAGGCTCACCGCCGGGCGGCGACCGCGTCGATCAGCCAGCGCGACAGGGAGTACGCGGGCGGCAGCTCGGCGGGCAGCGCATCCACCGGGAACCAGCGCGCCTCGGTCAGCTCGGTGCCGTCGACGACGGGTTCGGCGGCCGGGTCGGTCACCTCGGCGGTGAACCCGGCGAGCAGCGTGCCGGGCCCGGACAGCGCCCACGGCTGGCTGTCCACGTAGACCGGTCGCCGCAGCGTCAGGCCGACCTCCTCGGCGACCTCGCGGTGTACCGCCGCCTCCAGCGACTCGCCCGCCTCGACGAACCCGGCGACGAGCGCCCACAACTCGCTCGGCCCCTGCGTGTGGCGGACCAGCAGCAGTTCGCCGGGGCCGTCGGCCGCCCCGGGGCGGGTGATCGCGGTCAGCACCGCGACGGACAGGGGGAGGAACGAGGTGAGCCCGCAGTCCGGGCAGCGCCGCGCGGTCTCGCCCGGCACGTCGGCCAGCTCGGCCCGGCACGCCCCGCACCACCTGTGGGTACGCCGCCAGGTGACCACGGCGAGCGCCCGCCCGGCCAGGTCGGCCCGGGGTGCGGGCAGTTCGGCGGCGAGGCCGCGCCAGCCGCGCCACCGGCCGGGCAGCGACTCCGGATCGGTCACCTCGGCCGCCCACGCCGGGACGCCGTCGAGCGTGCCGACCGGGATCCAGGCGAGGTCGCCGGGCAGTCCGCCGATGCGCAGTGGCTGCTCGTCCGGGCCGGTCAGCAGCTTCCGGCCGGCCACCGGCAGCGCCAGGTCGTCCGGTCGCGGCGGCCGCCCGTGATCCGCCGCGGGCCGGAACCCGGGCGTGGTCACGACGTGGACGGGCGGCGGTCCACCACACCGGCGCCGGCCGGAACCGCGAACGCGGCGGCCTCGACGCTCTCGGTGTAGCGGCTCAGCGTCACCTCGGCGGGCTTGCCGTCGAGCGTGCCGGAGAAGCTGCCGAGGACGCCCTCGTTCGTCACGCAGGCGGTGAAGCGTTCCCCGTCGTGGGTGACGTCGACGCAGGTGGCGTGGTGGCCGGCGAGCGTGGTGTCGCTCTGCTCGATGACCGCCTCCGGCGCCAGCGCCGCGTCGGTGAGCAGCCGGATCACCGCGGGTGGCGTGACCAGGCCCTGCTTGCGCGCCTCGTCGTAGACGATCACCGACGGCTTGCCGGCGGTGAGCACCGGTGGCGAGACGGTGCAGGACGTACGGGCGGCGGTGCTGGCGCACCGGGTCACCGACTCCTGGGTCACGGTGATCTTGCCACCGGGCCAGGTGTACGTGGACCGCAGCGGCTTCTTGGTCTGCGCGATCGAGGCGGTCCGGCCGCCGTCGAGCTGGTAGTCGGCGGCCCAGGTCTGCTCCAGCGCCCGGTCCATCCGCGCGGCGAGGTCGTTGACCAGGTCGGCGCGACCGAGTGCGACGTTCGCGTCGTCCAGGGCCTGACAGCCGGTGACCGAGAGCGACGCGATGACCGAGGCGGCGAGCACGCGGAGAGTCGTCGAGGCGGCAGGCATGATGCCCAGCCTTGTCGATCGACGCAACGTCTCGCAAACCGGTTGCCGGTTGACGACCGGTAATCCGGGAATGTCCGTCTCAGCAAGCGCCTCGGGGGCCGCCCCGAGCGGGGTACGGCAGGGCGGGGACCGATACGCTGCGTTCAACACCTGCCTCAGCCGCACCGTCGCGGCCCATACGGACCGGAACCACACAAACGAGGAGCGACTCAGTGGCAACCATCGAGGGAATCGTCGCCCGGGAGATCCTGGACTCGCGGGGCAACCCGACGGTCGAGGTCGAGGTCGGGCTCGACGACGGCACGATCGCCCGCGCCGCGGTGCCGTCCGGCGCCTCCACCGGCGCCTTCGAAGCGGTCGAGCTGCGCGACGGTGACAAGGATCGCTACCTGGGCAAGGGTGTCGAGAAGGCGGTCGCCAACATCGAGGACCGCATCGTCGACCAGCTCATCGGCTACGAGGCCAGCGAGCAGCGGCTGATCGACCAGAAGATGATCGACATCGACGGCTCGGACAACAAGGGCGAGCTGGGCGCGAACGCCATCCTCGGCGTCTCCCTGGCCGTGGCGAAGGCCGCCGCCGGCAGCGCCGAGCTGAGCCTGTTCCGCTACCTGGGCGGCCCGAACGCGCACCTGCTCCCGGTGCCGATGATGAACATCCTCAACGGTGGCGCGCACGCCGACTCGAACGTCGACATCCAGGAGTTCATGATCGCGCCGATCGGCGCGCCGACGTTCCGGGACGCGCTGCGCTCGGGCGCCGAGGTCTACCACGCGCTGAAGTCGGTGCTGAAGAAGAAGGACCTGTCGACCGGCCTGGGCGACGAGGGCGGCTTCGCCCCGAACCTGCCCACCAACGCCGCCGCGCTGGACCTGATCGCCGAGGCCGTGGAGAAGGCCGGCTACCGGCTGGGCACCGACATCGTCTTCGCGCTCGACGTGGCCGCCACCGAGTTCTTCGACAACGGCACCTACACGTTCGAGGGCAGCGCCAAGAGCGCCGAGGAGATGAGCAACTACTACACCAAGCTCGCCGGCGACTACCCGATCGTGTCGATCGAGGACCCGCTGGCCGAGGACGACTGGAGCGGCTGGGCCACGCTCACCGCCGCGCTCGGCGACCGCATCCAGATCGTCGGCGACGACCTGTTCGTGACCAACCCGCAGCGCATCGCCCGGGGCATCGCCGAGCAGGCCGCAAACGCGGTGCTGGTGAAGGTCAACCAGATCGGCTCGCTCACCGAGACGCTCGACGCCGTCGACCTGGCCCACCGGGCCGGCTTCAAGTGCATGATGAGCCACCGTTCCGGCGAGACCGAGGACACCACCATCGCCGACCTGGCCGTCGCCACCGGCTGCGGGCAGATCAAGACCGGCGCGCCGGCCCGCTCGGACCGGGTGGCCAAGTACAACCAGCTCCTGCGGATCGAGGAGGAGCTGGCCGACGCGGCGCGGTACGCCGGTGCCGGCGCGTTCCCGCGCTACCGTTCGGCCTGAGCGAGCGCTCCGGGGGAGGGGTGTGACGATGCAGCAGCGCCGCACACCGGGTGGCCAGCGGCCCGCCCGTCGGCCGGGTCAGCCCGGCCGGACGGGCGGCGCCCGGGTCCGGTCCACGGCACGCGACAACGGCGTCCGCGCGGAGGCGCGCGCCGCCGGCCGGTCACCCGGCGCGTCCCGTGCCACCGACGGCGTACGCTCCGCGAGCCGCCCCGCCGCGGCCCGGCGTACCGCCGCCGGTGGCCCGGTCAAGCGGCTCACCGCACCCCAACCCCGGCGCTTCACCGGGCGCGCCACAGTGCTGTTCGCGGTGCTGATCGCGCTCGCGCTGGCGTACACCTATCCGGTCCGGGTCTACCTGGACCAGCAGGCCGACATCGAGCGGATGGAAGCCGCGCAGGCCGCCCAGCGGGCCGAGATCGACCGGCTCACCGCCGAGGCGGCCAAGTGGAAGGACCCGGAGTACGTCAAGACGCAGGCCCGGGAGCGGTTCTTCATGGGCAAGCCGGGCGAGACGCTGCTCGTGGTGCTCTCCGACCCGGAGGGCGCCGCGAAGGACGCCGGCAAGGGCGCGAAGCCGGGGGCGCCGAAGCCGCCCGAGCCCTGGTACGACACCCTGTGGTCGAGCGTGCGGGCGGCCAACGCCGACCGCGGGGACAAGTGAGCTTTGATTCGAGAGGCACAACCTTGAGCGTCGTACCACCGCAGGAGCCGGCGGCGGACTCCGTACCCCCGCCGGAACGCCAGCCGGCCACCGAGGCCGACCTGGCCGCGGTGGCCGCGCAGCTCGGACGCCCGCCTCGCGGCACCCGCGCGGTGGCCCACAGGTGTCCGTGTGGTCTGCCCGACGTGGTGGAGACGACGCCCCGGCTGGCCGACGGCACGCCGTTCCCGACGCTGTTCTACCTGACCTGCCCGCGCGCCACCGCGGCGTGCAGCCGGCTGGAGTCGGCCGGGCTGATGAAGGAGATGGCCGAGCGGCTGGCGGAGGATCCGGAGCTGGCGGCGCGGTACCGGGCGGCGCACGAGGACTACCTGACCCGCCGGGAGGCGATCGGTGAGGTGCCGGAGATCGCCGGCATCTCGGCCGGCGGCATGCCGGGGCGGGTGAAGTGCCTGCACGTGCACCTCGGGCACGCGCTCGCCGCCGGGCCGGGGGTAAACCCGTTCGGCGACGAGACGCTGGCGCTGGTGGAGAAGTGGTGGGCGGCCGGCCCCTGCGTGGACGTGCCGCCGGCGGAGTGAGATGAGCGCCGACGAGATCACTGTGCGCCGGGCCCGCACCACCGACGTGCGCGGCATCCGCCGGCTGGTGGACACCTACACCGACGACCGGCGGCTGCTCAGCAAGGCGACTGTGACGCTGTACGAGGACGTGCAGGAGTTCCGCGTCGCGGTGACGCCTGATGGCACTGTGGTCGGCTGCGGCGCGCTGCACGTCATGTGGGAGGACCTGGCCGAGATCCGGACGGTGGCGGTCGACCCGTCCTGCCGGGGCCACAAGATCGGGCATCGGATCGTCGGCGGGCTGATCGACGCGGCACGGGAGCTGGGCATCGCCCGGATCTTCGTGCTCACGTTCGAGACCGGCTTCTTCGGCTCGTTCGGTTTCCGCGAGATCGACGGCGCACCCGTCCCGCAACCGGTGTACGAGCAACTCCTGCGCTCGTACGACGAGGGTGTCGCGGAGTTCCTGGACCTGGAACGGGTCAAGCCCAACACCTTGGGCAACACCCGAATGCTGCTGCGCCTCTGAGCCGGGGTGGGGGCGGGCTGCCGTAGGGTGGGCGCCGTGAGTGCGCGTGTGGCAGCCATCGACTGCGGGACCAACTCGATCCGACTGCTGATCGCCGACCTGCCCGAGGCGTCGGCCGGGGAGGCGGCGCCACTGGTGGACGTCTCGCGGCGGATGGAGATCGTGCGGCTGGGGCAGGGCGTCGACCAGACCGGAATGCTCGCCCCGGAGGCCATCGAGCGGACCCGGGTCGCGCTCGCCGACTACGCGGCGGAAATCGAGAAGTCCGGCGCCGACCGGGTACGCATGTGCGCCACCTCGGCCTCCCGCGACGCCTCCAACGCCGCCGACTTCCGCGCGATGGTCGAGCGCACGCTCGGCGTACCGCCCGAGGTGGTGACCGGCGACGAGGAGGCACGGCTGTCGTTCACCGGCGCGGTCCGCGGCCTGCCCGGCGACGCCGAGCCGCCGTACCTGGTGGTCGACATCGGCGGCGGCTCGACCGAGTTCGTCGTCGGCACCCGCGCCGACGGCGTGCGCGGCGCGATCTCGGTGGACATCGGCTGCGTCCGGATGACCGAACGGCACCTGCACGGCGACCCGCCAACAGCGGCGCAGATCGCCGCCGCCGAGGCCGACATCGCCGCGGCCGTCGACCGCGCGCTCGCCGCGGTGCCCGGCCGCGAGGCCGCCACACTGGTCGGGCTCGCCGGTTCGGTCACCACTGTGGTCGCCCTGGCCGAAGGGCTCCAGGAGTACGACCCGAGCCGCATCCACCACGCCCGGGTCTCGTACGAGCAGGTGGCCGAGGTGACCGCCGACCTGCTCGGCAAGAGCAGCGAGCAGCGGCTGGCGTACCCGGTGATGCACCCGGGGCGGGCCGACGTGATCGGCGCGGGCGCGCTGGTGCTGCGAGTGATCATGGAGCGGGCCGGGATGCCGTCGGTGGTCGCCTCCGAGCACGACATCCTCGACGGAATCGCCTGGAGCCTGGCCTAGCCCTCATCTTCTCGCCCACCCCTTCGGCGGTGATCAAGGAGTTTGTGTCAGATCCGGACGCCTCCGGGTGCGCAAAGTCCTTGGTCAACGGGACGGGCGGGGTTAGTCCGTCGCCAGGTCGGGGCGGTGTTCCCTGATCCACTTCTCGACGTCGGACTTCCGCCAGACCTTGCCCATCGCCAGCACGGCGATCGGCTCCGGGAAGTTGCGTTGGTTGGCGATCACGGATGCGCGCTGACGCGACACGTTGCCGAGCATCGCCCGGATCTCCGACACGCCCACCAGCTCCACACGTTGACGATGGCAGCGTCGGCGTCGCCGAACAGCGACAACTACGGAGACTATTGACGATGACAACAGGAGGCGACACGATCGGGGGATGACCGTGAGGAACTGTTCTCCCGTACCCGATCGCAGTCGCCGTGTCGTGCGGCCGCACGTACCGATGCGGCCCCTGTGGTTGTGCCGGGTGTGCGCGGCCCCCTGGCCGTGCCCGCCGGCCCGCCTGTTGCTGCTGCTGGACTACCGGCGCGACCGCGTCGCCCTGTCCATCCACATGGCGGGCTGCCTGTTCGACGCCACCGCCGACCTGATGGCCGCCAACCCGAACCCGGCCGACCTGTTCGACCGTTTCATCGGGTGGACCGCTCGCCGGTAGGTGCTGTGTCGTTGACGGTAGTGCGCATTGCGCACTAGTGTGCTGAGCGTGGATACCACGCAGCTCCTCAAGGGCGTGCTCGACCTGGCGGTGCTCGCTGTGCTCAAGGACGAGGACGGATACGGCTACGACATCCTGCGGCGGCTGCGCGAGGCCGGCCTGACCGAGGTCGGCGACGCCTCGGTCTACGGCACGCTGCGCCGGCTGTTCGCGGCAGGCCTGCTCACCACGTACGTGGTGCCGAGCGAATCCGGGCCGCACCGCAAGTACTACTCGCTGAACGCGGCCGGGCGTGACCAGCTCACCCGCTCCGGCAAGACCTGGCGCTCGTTCGCCACCACCATGGACGCACTGCTCGACGATCGGGGGATGGCGGCATGACCGTCATGGGGCAGGAGATCACGGACTACGTTGACCGGGTACGCGCGGCGCTCGCCGACCTGCCGCCGGCGGTCCGCGACGAGCTGACCGAGGACCTGCCGGAACACCTCGCCGAGGTGGCAGCCGAGGGCGACGGCGCACTCGTGGACCGGCTGGGCACCCCCGAGGCGTACGCGGCCGAGCTGCGCGCCGCCGCCGGTGCCGGCGAGGGGCGGCGGCCGGCGCGCTTCCACCGGCTGGCCGAGGCTCGGAAGCAGGCGGCCACTCAGGTACGTCTGCTGGATCGTCAACTCGGCCCGGTGCTCGGGCACGAGACGGTGAGCGACTTCCTCCGTCCGCTGCGCCCGGCCTGGTGGCTGGTGCGCGGATGGCTGGCCGCGCTGATCGTGGCGTGGATGGTGGACGGCCGGTCCGGCCTGGTGCCCCGGCTGGACGGCAACAGCTCGATGGGGATGCTGCTGCTCATCGGCGCGATCGTCGCGTCCATGTGGTGGGGCCGTCGCTCGGCCGGGATCACCGGGTGGCGGCGGCAACTGCACCAGATCGGCACCGCCGCGCTGCTGTTGTTCTCCTTCGCCGTGCTGGCTCAGGTGGACGAGCGCGCCGACACCGACAGCTACGGCAGTTACGAGCAGACGTCGGTGGACCACCGGTACGAGCGGATCGAGGACGTCTTCGTCTACGACCAGCAGGGGCGGCTGATCCGCGACGCACGGCTCTTCGACCAGAACGGCGTGCCGATCACGCTCGGCTGGCCGAGCTGCATGGCCGACACGGGCGCGGTGCCGGAGATGCGTAACACCTACCCGTACTGCCCGGAGTTGGCGCCGTTCGGCCCGCCGGTCTCGCCGTCGATCGCCCCGCCCGCACCCGCGCCCACCGACAGCATCACCCCATCCGCGGCCCCGCCGCCCGCCCCGTCCACCCCCAGCGCTTCCCCGGAACCCACGTCAACCCCCTGAGTGCGCTCGACCGCGCGAGATCTTGGAAGGAAACGGCCCTCATAAGGGCCGCAATCTTCCAAGATCTCGCGCGGAGCCGCTGTCAGGCGATGGCGGCGATGTCACCGTCGTCGAAGTAGATCGCCTGATGGAGTCGGCCACCCAGGGCGGCGGCGAATCGGGCCACCACCTCGTGGCCGGAGATGTTTCCCTGCTCGATCTGGGAGACCCGTCCCTTGGTGACGCCCATCCGGTCGGCGACCTGCTGCTGGGTCAAGCCGCGCGCTCGCCGTACCTCCGCGAGGCGATGGCCGACGACCTCGGCGAGGAGTTCCTGCTTACCCGCATCGACTGCCTCTTCCCCGCCGGCCCGGGCGACGTGGTCGGCGCGGATGTCCTGCCACCGGGAGTAGTCGCTCATGCCTTTCCCTCCTCTCGTGCCCGGTCCTTGAGGTAGAGCTCGTAGCGGTGCTCGGCGACGGGAATGGCCTCCTGATACCACGTCTTCCATCGGCCGGACTTGTCGCCGGCGACCAGGAGGATGCTCGACGAGGGGCCGTCCGAGTCCTGGTCCGTGCTCGGCCAGGAGGTCGATCACCTGCACCACCCGCGCATGGGTGGACGCGTCGAGAGTGTCGAGCCACTGCCGCACCTCGTCGACCAGGTAGACGTCCCAGTCTCCAGCCACCACGGGAGCTGGTTTAGCAATCGCTATACCCGGCGTGTGTACCTGTCCGGCGGTTCGACAGGAGGTGAATGCCACTGTTGTTCCGTCTTCCCCGCGCCGGTGACGGCGTGGCACGCTACCGGCACGTAGCAGCCAACTGGGCGACCAGCCAATGATGACTGACCGCTAGGAGGACGGGCCCATGGGCGAGATGGTGAGCTTCACCGGCAACGGGGGGACGAGCGAGGGGTATCTCGCGATACCCTCCGGCGGTGCGGCCAGCCCGGCGGTCATCGTCATCCAGGACTGGTGGGGACTGGTGCCCCACGTCCGGGCCGTGGTGGACCGCTTCGCCGAGGCCGGCTTCGTCGCCCTCGCGCCCGACTTCCGGCACGGCGGCCCGGCCGTGAAGCCGACCGAGCCGCGACTGATGCTGAACAGCTCCCAGATGGACGAGGCGGCCAGCGACATCGCCGCCGCAGCCGAATACCTGGCGAGCCGGTCCGAGGTCGCCGGCAAGGTGGGCTGCGCCGGGTTCTGCGCGGGCGCCAGCCTGGCCCTGTGGTCCGCCACGTTCTCCGAGCGCATCGTCGCGACCGCCGGGTTCTACCCGCGCCTGCCCTGGGAGGGCATGGCCACCGACTGGGCCGACTACGCCGGGAAGGCAGCGCTCATCCACTGCTCCGAGGCGGACGGCCTGTCCGCCGCCGACGGGGTGCAGAGCGTACGCCGGTCCATCGAGTCCGCCGGTGGCACCTGCCAGACGTTCGACTACCCGGGCACCGCGCACGCCTTCTTCAACGAGGACCGGCCGGAGCACTTCGACCAGCGGGCGGCCGCCACCGCCTGGGCCCGCACGCTGGAACTGTTCCGGGCGAAGCTTGGCTGAGTCGCGTACCCCGCAGGACGTGGTCGCCCGCGCCGCGCGGGCGGCCGACCTGGCCGACCTCGACGGCGCGGTCAGCGACTGCTTCGCCTGCCCACGCCTGGTGACGTGGCGAGAGGAGGTCGCCCGGGTCAAGCGGGCGGCCTTCCGCGACCAGGACTACTGGGGACGGCCGGTGCCCGGCCTCGGGCCGGCGGACGCCCGGATCGCGATCCTCGGCCTGGCGCCGGCCGCGCACGGCGGCAACCGCACCGGCCGGATCTTCACCGGGGACCGGTCCGGTGACGTGCTGTTCGCCGCGCTGCACCGCGCCGGGCTGGCCAACCAGCCGACGAGCGTGTCCGCCGACGACGGCCTGACGCTGCGCGACACCCGCATCTTCGCCGCCGTGCGGTGCGCGCCGCCGGACAACAAACCCACCCCGGACGAGCGGGACACCTGCGCGCCGTGGCTGCACCGCGAGGTCGGGTTGATCCGGCCCACGCTGCGCGTCGTGGTCGCGCTCGGCGCGTTCGCGTGGGCCGCGTGGTGGCCGGTGCTACGCCAGGTGTACGGCCAGCGACCGCCCACTCCGCGACCGGTGTTCGGCCATGGGGCACACTGGTCCGGCGAGTCGGTGCCGGCGTTGCTGGGCTGCTATCACGTCAGCCAGCAGAACACGTTCACCGGCCGGCTCACACCGGCGATGCTGGACGACGTGTTCACCCGGGCGAAGGACCTGGCCGGGGTGGACTGAGGAACACCTGAGGCGGTGGGATGGATTTCGGCGTACTGCGCAGGTGGTGGCCGGTCGCCGCGGTGGCGGTGCTGCTCGCGCTCGCCGCGTTCGCCGCCGGTCACTCCGCCATCGGGGCCAGCCGGATCCCGCCCGCCGCCGACACCATCCCGTACGTGCCGGACTACCCCTCGCCCGAGGCGGTGCCGTCGATCCCGGTCGAACCCCGCGACGTGGGCGAGTCCACGTCGGGCGGTGTGCCCGACTGGCTGGCCACCACCGCCGTGGCGTTGCTGTTCGCGGCGGTGCTGGGCGCCGTCGGGTACGTCCTGTGGAACGTGCTCCGGGGCGCGCTGCGGCGCACGACTCGCGCGGTGCCGGTGCGGCGCTCGCGGCGTACCGCGGAGGGGACCGCCCGTGAGGTGGTGGCCGCGCTCGACGCCGGACTCGTCGAACTGGACGACCGCTCCACCGACCCGCGGACCGCTGTGATCGCCTGCTGGGTACGCCTGGAGGAGGCCGCCGAGGACGCGGGTGTGCCCCGGCACACCGGTGACACCCCGACCGACCTGGTCGGCCGGCTGCTGCGCGGCGACCCGGCGGCCGGGATCCCGGCGATCGCCAGTGCCGACGTGCTCGACGGTTTCGCGCACGTCTACCGGGAGGCCCGCTACGCCACGCACCCGGTCGACGAGCACACCCGGGACCAGGCCCGCGCCGCGCTGCGCCGGTTGCGCGGCGAGTTGACCAGCCTGGCGGGGGAGGCGTCGTGAGCACCAGCATCGACGACCTGATGTCGTTCGGCGAGGAGCCCGCCGGGGAGGCCGAGCGTCCGTCCGGTGGCGGCCGGGCGCGCGCGCTGCTGCGGACCGCCGCGGTCACCGCGGCCGTCGTCGTGGTGATCGTGGTCGGGCTGCGCGCGGTCGGCCTGAAGGTGCCGATCTGGATCATCGTGGCCGGGGTGCTCGCCGTGCTCGCCGTACGCCGGGTCACCACCGCGCTCTCACCCCCGCCGCCGCCCCGCGCGGGTGCCCGGGCGCCCGCCGGCGAGGAGCCCGGCACCTGGAACTGGTCCGCCCGGGACGCGCTGCGTACCGCGATCAACGGCTGGGAGCGCCCGCTGGACTGGTCCGCCGACAACCGGGAGCGGTTCACCGAACGCATCCTGCCGCGCCTCGGCGAGCTGGCCGACGAACGGCTGCGTCAACGGCACGGCGTCACCCGTGAGTCCGACCCGGCCCGCGCCCGAGCCCTGCTGGGCGAGCCACTGTGGACGTTCCTCGCCACCCCCGTCCGCCGCACTCCGTCGCCGCGCGACCTCGCGGCGATCGTCGCCGAACTGGAGAAGATCTGATGAACGACGTGGACCGGAGCATGGCTCCCGCCGAGGTGGGCCGGCTCGCCCGGGCCGTGCTGGAGGCGGTCGGCACCGTCGTGGTCGGCAAGCGGGACGCGCTGGAGCTGGTGCTGGCCGGCATCCTCGCCGGTGGTCACGTGCTGCTGGAGGATCTGCCCGGCCTGGGCAAGACGCTGACCGCGCGCTGTTTCGCGCAGGCGCTCGGGCTGGACTTCCGGCGCCTCCAGTTCACCCCGGACCTGCTGCCCGCCGACGTGACCGGCTCGTTCCTCTACGACCAGAGCAGCGGCGACTTCGCCTTCCGGGCCGGGCCGGTGTTCACCAACCTGCTGCTCGCCGACGAGATCAACCGGACGCCGCCGAAGACGCAGTCGGCGCTGCTGGAGGCGATGCAGGAGAAGCAGGTCTCGGTGGAGGGCGTGACCTACCGCCTCGACGAGCCGTTCCACGTGCTCGCCACCGCAAACCCCATCGAGTACGAGGGCACGTACCCGCTGCCGGAGGCGCAGCTCGACCGGTTCCTGCTGCGGGTCTCGTTCGGCTACCCCAGCCACGACGAGGAGTGGGACGTGCTGCGCCGCCGGATCGCCCGCCGCCGCGAGGAGGCGGAGATCAAGCCGGTGGTGGACGCCGCCACGCTGCGCGCCATGCAGGCAGCGCTGGAGGACGTGGTGGTCGAGGACTCGGTCGGCCGCTACATCGTGGCGCTGACCGCCGCCACCCGGGAGCACCCGTCGGTGCTCGTCGGCGCGTCCCCGCGCGGCTCGCTGGCGCTGCTGCTGCTGTCCCGCGTCCGGGCGGTGCTCGCCAACCGGGACTACGTGGTGCCGGAGGACGTCAAGGCGGTGGCGGCGCCCGCGCTGGCGCACCGGATCACGCTGCGGCCGGAGATGTGGCTGCGCCGCGTCGACCCGTCGTTCGTGGTCGGCGAGGTGCTGGAGTCGACGCCCGCCCCGGCCAGCGGCGCGCTGCCCAGCTACGCCGCCGGACGCTGATGGACCGGGCCGACGCGGCGAGCGGCTGGGCGCCCACCTGGGCGCTCGGCCGGGCCGTGCTGCTCACCGGCGTACTGCTCGTGGCGGCAGTCCTGCTCGGCCGCATCGACCTGGTGGTGCTCGCCACGCCGTTCGCGCTCGGGACCGCGTACGCGCTGCGTCGCCGCCCCGCCGGGCTGCCCGAGCTGGAACTCGGCGTGGGGGACACCCACCTGGTCGAGGGCGCGCCGCTGGCCGCCACCGTCGCCGTGGCCAACCCCGACCTGATCGGGTACGACCTGGCTGTGGTCCGGACCCGGATGTCACGCTGGCTTCGGGTGGAGCAGGTCGGCTTCGGCGGCACCGGGCTGGACGTGAGCCGCTCCGGCGGGGCGGACCGCCCGTTCGTCACCTCCGTGCCGCGGGGCAGCGCCGTCGACCTGGAGCTGACCGGCACCGCCCTGCGGTGGGGGCGGCACCCGATCGGCCCGGCCGGGGTGCGGGTCGCCGCCGCCGACGGGCTGCTGGTCTCCCGCGCGGTGATCACCGACCCGATCCGGGCGCGGGTCTATCCGCGTACCGAGCCGTTCGACGCGGTCGAGGCGATGCCCCGGGCCGCCGGGCTGGTCGGCGGGCACCGGTCGCGGCGGCCGGGCGAGGGCGGCGAACTGGCCGGGGTACGCGTGTTCGCACCCGGCGACCGGCTGCGCCGGATCGACTGGCGGGTGTCGCTGCGGGCCCGCCAACTGCACGTCGCCGCCACGCTCTCGGACCGGGACGCCGAGGTGGTGGTGCTGCTGGACGTGCTGGCCGAGGCCGGGCGTTCCGGTGGCGTGAACGGCACCGCGTCGGTGCTGGACACCACCGTGCGGGCCGCCGCCGCGATCGCCGAGCACTACCTGCACCGCGGTGACCGGGTGTCGATGCTGGAGTACGGCCCGGCCGCCCGCCGACTGCGTCCGGCCACCGGGCGGCGGCAGTACCTCACCGTGCTGGAGTGGCTGCTCGACGTGCAGGCCACCACGTCCCCGCACGAGCCGTACGACCAGGTCTTCGGCCCGCAGGTGCTCTCCTCGGACGCGCTCGTGGTGGTCCTCACGCCGCTGCTCGACGAGCGGTCCGCGCAGATGCTGGCCCGGCTGGCCCGGGGTGGCCGGTTCGTGGTGGCGGTGGACACGCTGCCGGCCGAGCTGCCGATGCCGAAGGAACGGGGCTGGGCCGAGGTGGCGTACCGGCTGTGGCGGCTGGACCGGGACACGATGATCGGCCAGCTCCGCGAGCACGGCGTGCCGGTGGTGCGCTGGGCGGGCGCGGGCAGCCTGGACGAGGTGCTGCGCGACGTGGCCCGGCTGGCGACCGCCCCGAAGGCGGGACTGCGGTGAGCGCGAGGAACGCAGCGAAGCGGAGTCCCGCAGTCGCGAACGAAAGGCCGGCTCAGTGACGGACGCCCTGGTCGAGCGGGTGCGGGCGCTGCGGTACGCGGCCGCCCGGGTCAGTCCGCTGCCGCTGCTCGTACGCGGCGGCATCTTCCTCACCGTGCTGGCCGGCTTCCTGCTCGCGTATCCGGTGCAGGCCCTCACCCCGCGCTCGCTGCTGGCCATGACGGTGGCCGCGGTGCTCCCGGCGGCCGGGCCGCGCCGGATCTGGCCGACGTTCACCGCGCTGGTGACAGTCGGCGGCTGGCTGCTGGCCACGCTCGGCTTCGACCGGCCACCGGCGCTGTGGCGGCTGCTCGCCGTGGCGACGCTGCTCTACCTGGCGCACTCGCTCTGCGCGCTGGCCGCGCTGCTGCCCTACGACGGGCTGATCGATCCGGACGTGGTGCTGCGGTGGCTGGGCCGGGTGGGCGGCGTGGTGCTCGCCAGCGCCGTGCTCGGCGTGGTGCTGGCGTGGCTCGGGGGAGTGGGCGGCACGGACGGCTCCCAGGCCGCGACAGTGGCGGGACTGCTGGTGGCGGTGGGACTCAGCGGCTTGCTGGGCTGGCTGCTCCGGCGCAGATGACCCAGCGTTCCGGGGACGTTGCGCAGGTCACACCGGTTGTGCTCCGTCACAGAAGGGGGTCTCGCGCGGGATTACCCGAAGCACCCGGGGAAAGATAGATGACGTGAACCCGAAGCGGATCCTTGTCGTGGGTGCCGGTCACGTGGGCCTGTACGCCGCTCTGCGCCTGTCCAAGAAGCTGAGCAGGCGTGAGGCGGAGGTCATCGTCGTCGACCCGCAGCCGCACATGACGTACCAGCCGTTCCTCCCGGAGGCATCGGCGGGCAACATCTCCCCTCGGCACGCCGTGGTGCCGCTGCGGCGGGAGTTGCGCAAGTGCACCGTGGTGGCGGGCACCGTCACCCGGATCGACCACGACCGCATGACCGCCGTGGTGCAGCCGATCAGCGGCCCGGCCCGGGAGATCCAGTACGACCACGTGGTCGTCGCCCCCGGCTCGGTCTCCCGCACCCTGCCGATCCCCGGCCTGCACGAGAACGGCATCGGGTTCAAGACCATCGGCGAGGCCATCTTCCTGCGCAACCACGTGCTGGACCGGCTCGACGTGGCGGCCTCCACCACCGACCCGGCGGTCCGCAGCCGTGCGCTGACGTTCGTCTTCGTGGGCGGCGGCTACGCCGGCATCGAGGCGCTCGCCGAGATGGAGGACATGGCCCGGGACGCGCTGCGCTACTACCCGGAGCTGAAGCCGGAGGACATGCGCTGGGTGCTCGTCGAGGCGACCCAGCGGGTGCTGCCCGAGGTCGACCGGGACATGGGCGCCTACACGGTGCAGCAGCTGATGAAGCGGGACATGGACATCCGCCTGGACACCCGGCTGGAGTCCTGCGTCGACGGTGTGGTGAAGCTCTCCGACGGCGACAGCTTCCCGTCCGACACCATCGTCTGGACCGCCGGTGTGAAGCCGTCGCCGATGCTGGACGCGACGGACTTCCCGCGTGACGAACGCCGCCGGGTCACCTGCCGGCCGACGCTGCAGATCGTGGACGGCGACCGGGTGGTCGAGGGCGCGTGGAGCGCCGGTGACTGCGCCGCCGTACCGGACCTGACCAAGGAGCCGGGCAACTTCTGCTCCCCGAGCGCCCAGCACGCGGTGCGGCAGGCGGCGCGGATGGCCGACAACATCGCGAACGTGATCCGCGGGCGCGAGCCGGTCGACTACAAGCACAAGCACGCCGGCAGCGTGGCGAGCCTCGGCCTGCACAAGGGCGTGGCGCAGGTCTACGGCATCAAGATGACCGGCTGGCCGGCGTGGTTCATGCACCGGACGTACCACATGTCGCGGATCCCCTCGTTCAACCGCAAGGTGCGCGTGGTGGTCGACTGGACGCTGGCGTTCTTCCTCAAGCGTGAGGTGGTCGCGCTGGGCCAGCTGCACGACCCGCGCGAGGAGTTCGCCGAGGCGTCCGCCCCGCCGGTCGCCGCGCGCGTCTGACGCGTTTCGGGTAAGGGCCCTTTCCGTACGGGAGGGGCCCTTCGCCGTGTCCGGGCTCAGAAGCGCCAGGTCCAGGCGTCGGCGAGCCGCGTACCCGGCCGCCCGAACAGCTGCTCCACGGTGCGGCGCAGCATCTCCGCGTGCGGCGTCTCGTCTGTCACCGCGACGCACGAGGCGTGCCAGAAATCGACGTCCCGCGCGGCCTGGCGGCGTTGCCGGTCACCGATCGCGGGCGCCACGCCCCGGCGGGCCACGTCGGCGAGCAGCGCCGAGGTGGGACGCTGCCAGGTGCCCATGGTGGCCGAGCCGTGCGGGCCGTACGGGCCGATGAAGAAGCCCTCCGGCATGGCGAACGCGACGCCGGTGGCGGTGGCCCAGCGCATCGGCCAGGGATCCTGCGGGGTGGCGGTGGGCACCGGCACCAGCACCCCGCCGGGGCGTACGCACTGCCGCCAGTGGCCGCCGGTGACGAACTCGGGCAGCGGCGGCCGGTCCATCGTGGGCAGCGGCGTGGGAAGGACACTGAGCAGCGCGGCGCCGACCGCGAACGGGACGACCCGGCGGGCCCGCCCGGATTCGCCGAGTGCCCGGTGCACGGCGAGGGTGAGCACGGTGCCGACGAGCGGCAGCACCGCCAGCGCGAAACGCATCGGCAGCGCGCCGTCCACCACCGGCAGCCCGGCCAACAGCGCGTACGGGCCGGGAATCCCGGTCCGCTCGCCGCCCGCCACTACCTCCGGGCCGAGCGCGAGCGCGGCCATCGTCAGCGCCCCGGCCACGAGCGCCACCACCGGGGCCCGCCGCCCCAGCCAGACCGCGCAGGCGGCGGCTACCAGCAGCAACGGCCGGCCCAGGAACGTGGTGAACTCGGCCGGGCCGGTGGTGAGCCGTACCGCCTCCGGGCTGCCGAACACCGTCAGCGCGGACAGGCGGGTCCAGCCGATCAGGTCGGCGGAGAAGTAGGCGGGCGGGAACATGCCGTCCGCGACGCCCTGCGGGCCGGCGAACTGCACCCACAGCGGATACGCCAGCACCGGCAGCGCCAGCCCGGCGGCGACGAGCAGGCCACCGGCGAACCCGGAACCGGCCCGGCGCAGCAGATCCCGGTCGGCCAGCCCGTACGCGACGGCGGTCACCGCCAGGGTGAGCGCGGCGAGGAACAGCACCTCCTCGCCGACGAAGACCTGCACGGTGACGACCGCGGCGAGCCCGGCCGCGGAGGAGGCCGTGCGGCGGCGGTCCGGACCGTCCGGGCGACCGGCCGGGTCGGCGGCGCGCAGCAGCCGGACCACGAGCCAGACCAGCACCGGGACCAGCCACTGCGCGGTCATGTGCAGGTGGCCGTTGCTCTGCGAGACCATGCCCGGCCCGAAGCCGCAGAGCGCCGCGCCGAGCGCGGCAGCGAGCCGGCGGGCCCGCAGGACGCGGGTGAACAGCAGGTACCAGGCGAGCGCCGTACCGGCCATGTTCACGGCGACGAGCAGCGCGAACGTGACAGGCGCCCCGAACGCCAGCGTGACCGGGGCGAGCAGCACGCCGAGCGCCACGACCGAGGTGTTCGCCATCAGGTTGACCCCGTCCGGCGCGTTCAGCCGGCCGGTGACCAGGCTCAGCTCGCCGCGCAGGGCACGCGCGTCCAGCGCCAGGAACCACTCGTACAGCGTCTGGTCTGCGGGGTTGAGGGCGAGTGCGCGCGTGCCCGGCGCCGGCCAGAGGCCGTGGGTGAGCCAGGCGGCGAGCGCGACGAACGCCAGCCCCACGAGCAGGTCCGCGCGGTGCCGGCGGACGGCGGCCGTCACCCGCCGCGCGACCCCCGCCGGACCGGCCGCCCGGCGGTGATCGGGCCGGAGGGCCGGGCGGGCGGCGCTGGTCACGGCCTCGACCATAACGGCCGCACCCGCCGGGGTACGCCGCGTCGCGGCCGAGCCGCTACGGTGAGATCTGCACCGCCGCGTGTCGACGCGCCGGTGTCACCCGCCCGGGTGGTGGAACGGCAGACACGGCCGCCTTAAAAGCGGCTGCCGCAAGGCGTGCGGGTTCGACCCCCGCCCCGGGCACGTCAACTCTCAGCTTTCCCACAGCTAGCCGTAGCGCGCGCGATTGCGCCCACGTCTACCCTGGAGTAGCACGTCTTTCGTGCGATCGACCCCCTGAGGGAGGCCTGAGAAGTGAAGACCTCGAACCCGGTGCTCGCCCGGCTCGGCCAGGCGGCAGAGCGTGAGCGGGCGGCCGGGTACGCCCAGCCCGGGCCGTACGGTCAGCCCGGATACCCCCAGCAGTACCCGCAGCAGCAGTACCCGCAGCAGCCCTACGCCCAGCCCTACCCGGGCGGCTACGGCCAGCCGGTGGCCCCGCCCACCGTGACCCCGATGACCCTCGACGACGTGGTCGTCAAGACGGTCCTCATGCTCGCCATCCTCGGCGCCTCGGCCGCGGCGGCCTGGGTACTCGTGCCGGACTCGCTCGTCGGCGTCGCGTGGATCGGCGCCGCGGTCGTCGGCCTGGTGCTCGGCCTGATCATCTCGTTCTCGCGGATGGCCAACCCGGCGCTCGTCGTGGCGTACTCGGTCATCGAGGGCGTCTTCGTCGGCATGGTCAGCAAGGCGTTCGAGTCGCTCTACGACGGCATCGTGCTCCAGGCGGTCGTGGCCACGTTCGGCGTCTTCTTCCTGATGGCGATGATCTACAAGGCGCGGATCATCCGGGCCACGCCGAAGTTCGCCCGGATCATGGTGGCGATCATGGCCGGCCTGTTCGGCGTGATGCTGGTCAACCTGGTGCTGGCGCTGTTCGGCGTCAACACCGGCCTGCGTGACGGCAGCCCGCTCGCGATCGGCTTCAGCCTGGTCTGCATCGTGGTGGCGTCGCTGAGCTTCGTGCTCAACTTCGCCGACATCGAGGAGGGGGTCCGGATGGGCCTCCCGCAGCGCTACTCCTGGACCGCCGCCTTCGGCATCGTGGTCGGCCTGGTCTGGCTCTACATCGAGATCCTGCGGCTGCTCAGCTACTTCCAGGGCGACGACTGACATCACGCCCTCCCCGACGACGCCCGCCTGCCGCATCCGCGGCGGCGGGCGTCGCCGTTTCCCCGTCCCCGCCGGGCCGCCCGGGGCAGAGTGGGGTCCGGGTACGTGGGCGGGAGGTGGTCACGGTGCGCAGTGCCAACCCGGTGCTGGACCGGCTGGACGACGTCGGCCGCGCCGAGCGGCAGGTGCTCGGGGTCGGTACCGCCGACACGATGACGGTGGCCGACGTGGTCAGCCGGACCGTGGGTCTGCTGCTGGTCACCGGTGTCACGGCGGCGGTGTCCTGGGTGGTGGTGCCGCAGGCCGCGTGGATCTCCGCCGCGCTCGCCGGAAGCGCGCTGGCCAGCCTGGCCCTGGTGCTCGTCATCTCGCTGAAGCAGATCACCAGCCCGCCGGTCATCGTCGGGTACGCCGTTCTGCAAGGGCTGCTTCTCGGGGTGGCCAGCCGCGCCTTCGAACTGGTCTATCCGGGCATCGTGGCGCAGGCGGTGGTCGGCACGTTCGGCGTCTTCCTCGGCATGGCCGTGCTCTACCGGGCCCGTCTGGTCCGCGCCACCCCGCGCCTGGCCCGGCTGGTCATCGGCATGCTCGTCGGGATCGTGGCGATCGGCCTGGTCAACCTGTTCGCGTACCTGTTCACCGGGCGGCAGGGCGTGGTGGTCTACAGCCTCAGTGACCGGGTGGGCTGGTTGCCGTACCTGTTCTCGGTGGTGGCGATCATCGCGGGTGCGCTCAGCTTCATCCTCGACTTCGACCTGGTCGAGCGGTCGGCCGCGAACCGGCTGCCCCGCCGCTACGCGTGGTACTGCGCCTTCGGTCTGCTGGTCGGGCTGATCTTCCTGTACTGGCAGATCCTCCGCCTGCTCAGCTACGTACGACGCTGACGCCGGCTGAACATGCTCCGGCCGGGTGTCGCCGTAGACTCGGCGGCGATGAGCGCAGCGGAACTGGACCGGGCGGTGACCCTGCTGGTCCGACAGGTCGGGCACTGGCAGCAGCCGCGCTGGTCGGCCAAGGCGGACGGCGGGAACGTGTCCCGGGCCGACCTGGTGCACAAGCTGGTCCAGGAAATCGCCAACCTGGCCGCCGACGCGGCCGGTGAGCCGCGCCGCGACGTGCCCCGCCTCCCCAGCGACCTGGCCCTGCCCGACCAGCTCCGCGTGGTAGCCGCCGATCTGACCCTCGCCGCGCCCCCGGACCAGGTCCTGGCCACCGCCACCGACGCGGTAATCCGAACCCGCACCGCCCTCTGACAGTGCCCTGGTCTCGTTGATCATGAAGTTGGCGGCGACAAAACGGACGTCGATCGCCGCTAACCTCATGATCGACGGAGGAGGGGGACGGTCAGGGCTTGAGCCAGCGGCGCACCTTGCGGTGTCTTGAGCGGTCGCGGGCCTGCAGGACGGCAGGACGGTCGTGGCCGGCGGCCTCGGCCTGCCTCGCGTGCAGCAGACCGTAGGTGAACGTGTTCTCGCCGTCGGCGTACGCCTGGAGCGCCTGCCGTCGCAGCACCTCCCGGGTGACCACCGAGTCCTGGTGGGTGCCGAGCAGGTCCTGGAGCGCCTTGAACCGCTTCACCAGGCGAGCGGCCCGCTTGCCGGCGGCCGGCTCGCGCACCTCCACCGCGTAGCGGGCGGCCTTGAGCTTCTTGCGCGCCTCGTGCAGCGCGGCGTCCCCGTCCGGCCCGGTGATGGCGAGCGCCCGGTCCAGCCGGGTGTCGGCGCGGCGTACCGCCTTGCGGATCCGGCGGTCCATCCAGCGCCGGCCGACGTCGGCGGGCGGGGCGTCGGCCAGCCGGTCCAGGCGGGCCAGCAGGGCGGGGTAGCGGTCGGAGTCCAGCGCGGACCGCAGCGCGATGGTCGCCTCGGCCAGGTCGGCGGCGAACCGTTCGCCGATCCGCGCCGCCACCGGGCCGAGCACCAGCTCGTCCGGCAGTTCGTGCACCGCCTCGGTGAGCCGGGCGGCCATCACCTGGGTGTCGCGGACCCGGCCCAGCTCGCTGCCGAGCCGGCGCAGCTCGGCCCGGACCGCCTCGCTCTCCCGGCGGTCCCACAACCCCCGGAAGGTACGCAGCGTCGCCCGCAACCGGCGGGTCGCGACGCGCATGTCGTGGATCGCGTCCTCGCCCCCCTGGTACGCGGCCGCGTGATTGCCGACGATCGCGTCCCGCTGTGCCCTGACGTACGCGAGGACCGGTCCCGCCGGACCGTCCGGTTCCCGGTCGTCGAAGCGCTCGATCCGGCCGGCGACGGCCCGGTGCGACTTGCTGACCGCCACCTCGCGGGCTCCTGCCGCGCGCAGCCGCTCCCCGAGGGCGTCGAGCAGCGCCTCGTCGCCCTCGACCAGCTCGATCTCGATCTCGTGCCAGGTCCGCGCGGTGCCGTCCACCAGGTCCTCGGACCGGACGTCGTCCTCGGCCACCTCGGCCAGCACCCGGCCGTCCGCGTCGAGCAGCCGGTGCTCCCGGCGGCGGTTGACGACCCGGGCCGCCGGAGCGACAGGGCGACCGCGCGACGCGCCCCGGATCAGCGCGACCAGCTCGGGCGGCGGGCCGTCGTCGGACGCCCCGGCCGGGAACTGGTGCTCCACCCGGGCGCCACCCACAGCGCCCACCTTGAGGTGCCAGCCCGCGTCGTGCCCGCCGGTACGCCGACGCAGCGCGTGCCCGCTGCGCAGCAGGAGCAGGTCGTCGGTGTCCCAGTAGACGGCGTCCAGATCCGAGACGGTGGCGTCGGACATGGTCACGACGCCACCGCACCCGGTCAGGTCGGGCAGCCGGAAACCCTCGTCGCCGGAGTACTTGCGCTCACGTTCCACGACGGTCGCCATGCGGCCTCCCGTACCCGGCCCGCGCACCGGCGAACCGGTCTCAGCTCAGTCGTTCGAGCACCATCGCCATGCCCTGGCCACCGCCGACGCACATGGTCTCCAGGCCGATGGTCTTGTCGTGCCACTCCAGCGCGTTCAGCAGCGTGCCGGTGATCCGGGCGCCGGTCATGCCGAACGGGTGGCCGACGGCGATCGCGCCACCGGCGACGTTCAACTTCTCCTCCGCGATGCCGAGCTGCCGGTACGAGGGGATCACCTGGGCGGCGAACGCCTCGTTGATCTCGACCAGGTCGACGTCGTCGATGGTCATGCCGGCCCGCTTGAGCGCCTGCTTCGACGCCTCGACCGGGCCCAGGCCCATGATCTCGGGGGAGAGCGCTGTGACACCGGTGGAGACGATCCGGGCCAGCGGGGTGAGCCCCAGCTCGGACGCGCGCTGGGCGCTCATGATCACCACGGCGGCGGCGCCGTCGTTGAGCGGGCAGCAGTTGCCGGCGGTGATCCGGCCGTCCGGGCGGAACACCGGCTTCAGGCCGGCCACCGCCTCCAGCGTCACCCCGGCACGCGGGCCGTCGTCGGTGCTGACCACCGTGCCGTCCGGCGTGGTGACCGGGGTGATCTCGCGGGCCCAGAAGCCGTCGGCGATCGCCTTCTCGGCGAGGTTCTGGCTGCGGACGCCGAACGCGTCCATGTCCTCGCGGGTCACGTCGTACGCCTGGGCCAGGTTCTCGGCGGTCTGTCCCATGGCGAGGTAGATGTCCGGGAGCTGCCCGGCCTCGCGCGGGTCGGTCCATACCTCGGCACCGCCCTGGGCGCGGGCCGCGGAACGCTCCCGAGCCTCGGCGAAGCGGGGGTTCTCCCAGCCGCCGCCGACGAGCGCCTGCGCCTCCGGCGGCAGCGTGTCCGAGTTGCCCCGGGCATACCGGGACACCATCTCCACGCCGGCGGAGATGAACACGTCACCCTCGCCGGCCCGGATCGCGTGCATCGCCATCCGGGTGGTCTGGAGCGAGGACGCGCAGTAGCGGGTCAGCGTGGCACCGGGCAGGCCGTCGAGGCCCATCAGGGTGGCGACCACCCGGGCCATGTTGAAGCCCTGCTCACCGCCGGGCAGACCGCACCCGAGGTAGAGGTCGTCGATGGTGGTGGGATCGAGCGCCGGGACCTTGTCGAGGACGGCCTGGACGATGGTGGCGGCGAGGTCGTCCGGGCGGACCTCGCGGAGGGAACCCTTGAACGCGCGGCCGATGGGGGACCGGGCGGTGGCGACGATGACGGCGTCGCGGGGCGACTCAATCGGCATGAGCCAACGTTAACGCGCGAGTAACATGCCCGGGAAGCCGCACGGCGGGCGGGAAATGTCACCCCGTGGGCGGTCGCCGGTGATGCCGGAACGCGACGGCAGCGGCCGCCTCGACCGCCGGGAGCAGGGCGTGCGCCCAGACCCGGTACCCGTCGGCCGACGGGTGGAAGCCGTCGTGGCAGAGCGTGCCCGCGTCCGCGCGGAACACCGGACCGGTCTCGGTGCCCAGGTCGACGACGGTGCCGCCGGCGTCCAGCACGGCCGCCGTCTGGGCCCGCGCCATCCGCCGCCCGGACCAGCCGAGCACCTGGCGCAGCGGTGCGGCGACCGCGCGTACCGCGCCGAGATCGGGGCACGTGCCCACCACCACCTCGACGTGGGCCTCCCGCAGACGGCGTACCGCCGAGCCGAGATAGGCCGCCGCGTCGCCGGGCCGGGACATCGCGGTGGCGTCGTTCGCCCCGATCAGCACGACCGCCACGTCCGGCCGCTCACCGAGCAGCGCCCGGGCCACCTGGGTCGCCAGGTCGGTGGCGCGCGAGCCGGAGACCCCGACGCTGGACAGCTGCACCCGGCGGCCGGTCGGCCCCTCGGCGAGCAGGTTGGCGAGCTGACCGCCGATGGTGTCCTCGAACCGGTCGACGCCCACGCCGAGCGCCGACGAGTCACCCAGCAGCACCAGCCGCAGCGGCGGCGCGTCGGCGCGGCCGACCGTCGCGCGCAGCACCAGGCCCAGCTCGGGCTGGGCGTACTCGCGGGTCCGGGCGGCGATGGCCTGGCCGGCCAGGACCGCCGCGCCGCCCACCGTGCCGGCCAGCAGCGACAGGGCCGCGGCCCGGCCCCACCGGGCCACCTCACCGCGCTCGCTCATGACAGCACTCCGCTTCGCTCGCTGCGCTCGCTCATGCCGTTCCCTCCAGCGTTGCCGAGTCGGCGGCGCTGCCGGTCGGTGGCACCGCGCCGACGCCGAAGAAGGCCCGCCGGCGAAGCTGCGCCCACCGCCCGCCCGGCCCGCGGTCGCGACCCCGGAACTGGGCGCCGCTGACCTCCGTGCCGGCGTGCCGGACCGCCTGGTGGGCGGCCTCCGGGAGCGACCGTACGCCTTCCACGCCGGGCAGGACAGGCCTGCGTTCCGGGACCGCGCCCAACGCGGACAGCACGGTGGGCAGCAACGCCGCCGCGGCTATCGCGTACCCCTCGGCTGAGGGGTGGAACCGGTCCCAGGCGAACATCCGCCCGGGGTCGGCGGCGAAGCGCGGCCCGAGCATGTCGCCGAGCGAGACGGCACGGCCGCCGGCCTCGACCACGCCCACCGTCTGCGCGGCGGCGAGCTGGCGGCTCCACCGCCGGGCCAGCCAGCGCAGCGGCGGCTGGATCGGCCGGATGGTGCCCAGGTCGGGGCAGGTGCCGACGACCACCTCACAGCCGGCCGCCCGGAGCGTGCGGACCGCGTCGACCAGGTGTCGCACCGCTACCGAGAACGGTGAGCGGTTGGTGACGTCGTTGCCGCCGACCAGGATCACCGCGACGTCCGGCTCGACCTCCAGGGCGGACTCGACCTGCGGCTTCAGCCCGGACGACAACGCGCCGACCACGGCGAACCGGTGCAGCCGGACCGGCCGGTGCAGGCGGCGGGACAGCCCGGTGGCCAGCAGTGAGCCCGGTGTCTCCCGGCGCCTGTGCACGCCGTATCCGGCCGCTGAGGAGTCGCCGAGGATGACCATCGTGATCGGCGGGCCGGGCAGTCTCGCGCCGTACACACCGTCGCAGCGCGGCGGCGGGGCCTGCGCCATCGGGATGGTGCGGCGGGCCTGCCGGGCCTGGCCGAGCAGCACCCCACCGGTGGCGGCGGTGGCCGCCACCGTGGCGCCCGTGCCGATCGCCGCGAGGCGGGCGATCTGCCGGGCGCGCTGCCGGCGGACCGGCGCGACGGAACCAGCGTCCCCCATGAACCGACAGTATCGCGCCGGTACGACCACTGCTGTCCTTGATCGGATGGCTGGGCGGTGCCCGGATTGGGTACCGACGGGGGCAGCGGACATGGACTTGCCATCGGGCCGCACCATGGTCGAGCGGAGAGGGGCGACATCATGGGGAAGACGTTGAAGCGCAGCGCCGCGTTCGCGGCGCTGGCCCGGGCGCTGGCGGCCGGTACGCGGGGCGGGCCGTCGCTCGGGGCACGGCTGGCGGCGCTGCCGCGGATGATCCGCGCGACCACCCGTGGCGAGTACGACGGCGGCCTGCGCCTGGCGCTGATGGCCGGGGCGACGGCGTACATCGTCTCACCGATCGACCTGCTGCCGGAGATCCCGCTGGCGATCTTCGGGCTGGCCGACGACGCGGTCATGGTCACCTGGCTGGCCGGCAGCGTGCTCGCCGAGACCGAGCGGTTCCTGGAGTGGGAGGCACGTCGCAGCTCCGTCATCCCCGGGCATGTGGTGCCCTGACGGCACGTACGCTGGTCGGCGAACTGACCGCTGACCGACCGCCCCACGACGGCGGCGCGACGAAGGGCACAACGAGGTGCAGTACTACGACAACGTCGTCGAGCTGATCGGCAACACCCCGCTGGTACGCCTGCGCAACGTCACCGAGGGCATCCAGGCCACCGTGCTGGCGAAGGTGGAGTACGTGAACCCGGGCGGCTCGGTCAAGGACCGGATCGCGCTGCGCATGGTGGAGGACGCCGAGAAGGCGGGCATCCTGGGGCCGGGCGGCACGATCGTGGAGCCGACCAGCGGCAACACCGGCGTCGGGCTGGCCCTGGTGGCCCAGCTCCGGGGCTACCGCTGCGTCTTCGTCTGCCCGGACAAGGTCAGCCAGGACAAGCAGGACGTGCTGCGCGCGTACGGCGCCGAGGTGGTGGTCTGCCCGACCGCCGTCGCGCCGGAGGACCCGCGTTCCTACTACAACGTCTCCGACCGGCTGGCCCGGGAGATCCCCGGCGCGTGGAAGCCCAACCAGTACAGCAACCCGGCCAACCCGCGCTCGCACTACGAGACCACCGGCCCGGAGCTGTGGCGGCAGACCGAGGGCAGGATCACCCACTTCGTCGCGGGCGTCGGCACCGGCGGCACCATCTCCGGCATCGGCCGCTACCTCAAGGAGGCGTCCGAGGGCCGGGTCAAGGTGATCGGCGCGGACCCGGAGGGCTCGGTCTACTCCGGCGGCACCGGGCGGCCGTACCTGGTCGAGGGCGTCGGTGAGGACTTCTGGCCGGAGACGTACGACCGGGGGATCGCCGACGAGGTCGTCGAGGTGTCGGACAAGGAGTCCTTCGAGATGACCCGCCGGCTGGCCCGCGAGGAGGGGCTGCTGGTCGGCGGCTCCTGCGGCATGGCCGTGGTGGGCGCGCTGGAGGTGGCCCGCAAGGCCGGACCGGACGACGTGATCGTGGTGCTGCTGCCGGACGGCGGCCGGGGCTACCTGTCGAAGATCTTCAACGACAAGTGGATGGCCCGGTACGGCTTCCTGGACGACTCGGGCACCGAGCCGACGGTCGCCGACGCGCTCGCCGGCAAGCCCGGCGGTCTGCCCGAGCTGGTGCACGTGCACCCGACCGAGACGGTCCGCGACGCGATCGACTACATGCGCGAGTACGGCGTCTCCCAGCTCCCGGTGCTCAAGGCCGAGCCGCCGGTGGTGACCGGTGAGGTGGCCGGTTCGATCGCCGAGAAGGACCTGCTCGACGCGCTGTTCACCGGCCAGGCCCACCTGCACGACACGATCGAGCGGCACATGGGCGAGCCGCTGCCGATGATCGGCGGCGGCCAGCCGGTGAGCGAGGCGGTCGGGCTGCTGGAGAAGGCGGACGCGGCGCTGGTGCTGGTCGACGGCAAGCCCAAGGGCGTGCTGACCCGCCAGGACCTGCTCGCCCACCTGGGCGCCCGCTGACCCTGCGTTGTAAGGAAGGGCCCCCTCTTAACACTCGGTGTTAAGAGGGGGCCCTTCCTCTACCGGAGGCGTTAAGAAGGGGCCCTTCCTTACAAGCGGCGGGAGTAGCGGAGCTGGGGGACCAGCACCCGGCCGATGTGCTCGTCCCGCTGCTCACCGGTGGCGGTCCAGCCGCCGCGCTCGTAGAACCGGCGCGCGGCGGCGTTGTCCCGCAGCACCCACAGCACCGCGCGCGTCCATCCCCGGGCCCGCATCGCGTCCAGCGCGTCCACCATCAGCGCCCGGCCGGTGCCCCGGCCCCGCTCGGACGGCTCCAGGTGGATCGCGTTGAGCAGCCCGGTCGCTGGGTCGCCCTCGTCGTCGGGCCCGAGGTAGCTGAAGCCCACCAGCCGCCCGTCCCGCTCGGCCACCGTCATCCGGTGGTCGGCGCCCTCCCAGGTCAGCCGCTCCACCCAGTAGCGGCCCATCGCCTCGGGCGTCGGGTCGGCCAGCGCCTCGGGCGGCAGGAACGACGAGTACGCCGCCACCCGTGAACGCTGGTGCAGGGCGCCGACCGCCATCAGGTCGGCCTCGGTCGCGGAACGTAGGGAGATCGTCACCCGGGCGACGGTACCCGTCGGGGCGGCACCTGTACCGTCTGAAGATCCTCGGCGATCACCAGATCACCGGAGAAGTGCTCGCGGGCCTCGTCGTGGAAGCGGCGCGGATCGGCGTACCGCTGGGAGAAGTGGGTGAGCACGAGCGTCCGTACCCCCGACTCGGCCGCCACCCGCGCGGCCTGGCCGGCGGTGAGGTGGCCGACCTCGGCGGCGAGTGCCGCCTCCGACTCCAGGAACGTCGACTCGATCACCAGCAGGTCGGCGTGCTCGGCCAGCGCGTACACGCCGTCGCAGAGCCCGGTGTCCATCACGAACGCGAACCGCTGCCCCGGGCGGGTCACGCTCACCTCGTCCCGGGTCACGCGGCGCCCGTCGCGGTCCAGGTGGCCGTCGCGCAGCAGCTGCCCCACGTCCGGACCGGCGATGCCGTACGCGGCCAGCCGCTCCGGCAGCATCCGGCAGCCGTCCGGCTCGACCAGCCGGTACCCGTACGTCTCGATCGGGTGCCGCAGCCGGCGGGCCTCCAGCGTGCCGACGCCCAGCGTGATCCGCTGCCCGTCGGTGTCGATCGGCTCGACTGCCAGTTCGGCGGTCTCGTAGAAGCTGGACGCGTGGCGCAGCCGGGCGAAGTACTCGGCGCCGCCGGCCGGGAAGTGCACCGCCACCGGACGCGGTACGCGGTCCAGCGAGAGGCGCTGGATCATGCCGGGCAGGCCGAGGCAGTGATCGCCGTGGAAGTGGGTGACGCAGATCCGGGTCAGGTCGGTGGCGGTGATCCCGGTGTGCAGCATTTGGCGCTGGCTGCCCTCGCCCGGGTCGAAGAGGATCACCTCGTCGTCCCAGCGCAGCAGGTAGCCGTTGTGGTTGCGTTGCCGGGTCGGGGCCTGGCTTGCCGTACCGAGCACCACCAGCTCACGCATGGACACGGCATCCTCCGGAAGGCAAAAAGCGACCCCCGGGGCTTCCGCGCTCGCGCGCGGGCCGGCTGGACTGGGCCGGCACCCCGGGGGTCGGGTGGCTGTCGTGGTTTCGCCGCACCGCTGCCACACGGTCTCGACGATCCTGCAGGTGCCCGCCTCGCGGCGGGCGAGTTTTCACTGTCGAGGACAGCGGCTAGCGGACAGCCACCTCACGAGTCCGATTGCTATACAAGTCTGGACCACCTCCTTTCCCGTGTACCGCCACGCTATCCACTTCGCGGCGGCCGCGGCAACGGATTTCGATCACAGGCCCGGTCAGTCCAGGCCGATCGGGCCCTCGCGCGGGCCGTCCTCGTTCGCCGGCTGCACGGCCAGCGACGGGAAGTCGGCCAGGTCGCCCTCCGGCTCGGCGTCCCACTCCGGGAAGACCAGCGGGCTCTGGAGGTAGAGGCAGAGCAGCTGGGTGAGCTGGTGCAGGCCGTCGAGGTGGGTGCGCTCGTGGCCGTGGGTGGCGTCCACGCCGAACCCGAGCAGCGCCACCCGGGCGTGCGCCCCGGCCTCGACCGCGGCGGCCACGTCCGAGCGGTAGTAGTCGAACACGTCCCGGACCAGGTCGACGCCGTGCTCCTTGGCGATCGAGGCGAGGTTGCGGGTCAGGTGGTAGTCGAACGGGCCGACGCCGTCGCCCATCGCCAGCGTGGCGGCGGTCTCCCGGGACTGCTGGCCCGGCGCGACCACCGCCGCGTCCACCGAGACGATCTCCGCGACGTCCGGGTCCAGGCCGTGGCTGGCGCCGTGGCCGATCTCCTCGGTGACGGTGACCAGCAGGTGCGCGGTGACCGCCGGGGTGATCCCGGCGTCGACCATCGCCTTGAACGCGGTCAGCACCGCCGCCACGCCCGCCTTGTCGTCCAGGTGCCGGGACTTGACGTACCCGTTCGGGGTGATCGTCGGGTTGGGCAGGAACGCGACGAAGTCCCCGGCGTCGATGCCGAGCGCCCGCAGCCCGGCCTCGTCGTGCACGGGCTCGTCCACCCGCACCTCGACCAGTTCCCAGCCGACGCCCTGGAGGTCGACCGCCTCGTTGTAGCGGTGGCCGCTCGCCTTCAGCGGCAGCACCTGGCCGGTGACGACCCGCTCCAGGTCGTCGGTGAAGATCCGCACGTGGGCGCCCTCGGCGAAGCGGGCGCTGTGCGTACCGATGGGGTTGACCTCCAGCCGGCCGTTCTCCTTGAGCCGCTTCACCATGCCGCCGATGGTGTCGGTGTGCACCACCACGGCCCGGTCTGCGCCGGTCGACCGGGGGCCGGGCAGACAGGCGCTCAGCGCCCCGCGACGGGTCAGCGTGGAGCTGATCCCGATCGCGGAGAGCCGCTCGCCCACGTACTGCTGGATGTGGTCGGTGCGCCCCGACGGGCTGGGGATCTCCAGCAGCTCCACCAGCACCTGGCGGAGGTAGTCGAGGTCGAGCTTGAGCGGTTGGGGCTTGCGTGCGGTCATGCCCCAGAGCTTGCCGCACCGGCCGGCGACCAGAGTCGCTGCGGTGCCCGGGTACCCGGGAAGAGCAGGTCGACGAAGCGCTCGGCGGTCGGCTGCGGCTCGTGGTTGGCCAGTCCGGGGCGCTCGTTCGCCTCGATGAACACGTGTTCCGGCTGGTCCGGGGCGGGGACCAGCAGGTCCAGCCCGGTGACCGGGATGTCCAGCGCCCGGCTCGCCGTGACGCACGCCTCGGCGATCGACGGGTGCAGCTCGGCGGTCACGTCGTGGATCGTGCCGCCGGTGTGCAGGTTGGCCGTCCGCCGGACCGCCAGCACCTCGCCCTCCGGCAGCACGTCGTGCATCCGGTACCCGGCCTCCGCCACCACCTCGCGGGTCATGTCGTCGACCGGGATGCGGGACTCGCCGCCGGTGGCGGCGGCCCGGCGGCGGCTCTGCCGTTCGATCAGCTCGGTGATGTCGTGCACGCCGTCGCCGGTGATCTGCGCCGGCCGGCGCACCGCGGCGGCGACCACCTCGTGGTCGATCACCACGACCCGCAGGTCCTCGCCCGCGCGCAGCTCCTCGATCAGCACGTCCGGGCAGAACCGGCGGGCCAGCTCGACGGCCGCGGTCAGGGCCTCCGGCGTACGCACGCCGACGGTGATGCCGTTGCCCTGCTCGCCGCGCGCCGGCTTGACCACCACCGGGCCCACGTCGTTCAGGAACGCGACGTCGTCGGGCTCGCCGGTGGCGGTACGCCCGCGCGGCACCGACAGCCCCGCCTCGGTGAGGATGCGCCGGGTCACCCGCTTGTCGTCGCAGCGGCTCATCGCCACCGCCGAGGTCAGCTCCGACAGCGACTCGCGGGTGTGGATGGTCCGGCCGCCGGTGGTCAGCTTCAGCTCACCCCAGTGCGGGTCGGTCACCTCGACCCGGATGCCGCGGCGCATCGCCTCGTCCGCGACGATCTTCGCGTACGGGTTCAGCTCGTCGTACCCCTCCGGCATGGCGGGCAGGAACAGGCGCTCGTTGATCGGGTTCTTCCGCTTCACGCAGAGCGTGCCGGTGCGGTGGAAGCCGAGGCGCTCGTACAGCCGGATCGCACCCGAGTTCTCGGCCAGCACGGACAGGTCCACGAACGCCCGGCCGCGCTCGTCGAGCCGGTCCGCGAGCGCGGTCAGCAGCGCCTGCCCGGTGCCGGGCGGGGCGGTGTTGAAGTCGACTGTGAGGCACCACAGGCTGGCGCCGTTCTCCGGGTCGCCGAAGACCGCGACGTGGTCCACGCCGGTGATGGTGCCGACCACCTCACCTGTGGTGTCCTCGGCCACCAGGTGCAGGAACCGGTCCGTGCCGGCGTTGTCCACCAGCACCTCGACCGGTGCGGTGACCATGCCGTTGCGCGCGTAGATCCGGTTCACCGCCTCGGCGTCGGCGGCGTCACGCAGCGGCCGGACGGTCAGCCCGGGCACCTCGCCGCCCTCGGTGGCGGCGGGCCGCTTCTCACCCAGCGGCAGCCGGTACGTCAGCGACGGGTCGATG
Organism: Micromonospora sp. Mcm103; assembly: GCF_024519755.1. Lineage (NCBI taxonomy): Bacteria > Bacillati > Actinomycetota > Actinomycetes > Micromonosporales > Micromonosporaceae > Micromonospora > Micromonospora sp. Mcm103. The sequence continues at coordinate 111,656 of NZ_JALJRJ010000003.1, read as the reverse complement.
AACAGCTCGTCCGGCAGCCGGGACACCAGCACGTGCGGGTCGCGCAGGTAGATGCAGATGTCCCGGGCGCCGACCGCCTCGGAGCGCAGCACGTCGGCCACGTGCACCTGGTCGTCGAACGTCTGCCCGAACACCAGCCGGCCCCAGCCGCAGTCCAGCACCACGCCCGAGGCGTCGGTGGACGCGGTCTCCGGCTGCCGCGGCTCCGGCGTACCCGGTGCGACCGGGTCACCGCCGGGGCCGATGCGTTCCCGGCGGCGCCCCAGCACCCGTTCCCGGTCGGTACGCGCCGTTCCGGTGGCGAGGGTGTCCGTCACGGTCAGTCGATTCCGTGGCTCTGGAGCCACATTTCCAGGAGTCCCAGTTGCCACAGCTTGTTTCCGTTCAACGGGGTCAGTTCGGCATTCGGGTCGGCGAGCAGCGCGTCGACGTAGTCGGCGCGGAACAGGTCACGACGGCGCGCCTCCGGGGCGGTGAGCGCGTCGCGTACCCGGTCGAGGAGCTTGCCCTCCAGGTGGGTGAGCCCGGGCACCGGGAAGTAGCCCTTGGGCCGGTCGATGACCTCGTGCGGCAGGACCCGGCGGCCGATCTCCTTGAGCACGCCCTTGCCGCCCTGAGCCAGCTTCAGCTCCGGCGGGCAGCTCGCAGCCAGCTCGACGAACTCGTGGTCGAGGAACGGCACCCGGGCCTCCAGCCCGTGCGCCATGGTCATGTTGTCGACCCGCTTCACCGGGTCGTCCGTCAGCATGACCTGGGTGTCGATCCGCAGGCCGGCGTCGACGGCGGTCTGCGCCCCCGCGCGGCCCAGGTGCGCGGCCACGAACTCCCGCGCCGGGTCGCCGTCGGCCAGCCACGCCGGGTTGAGCACCCGGGCCAGTCCGGCCGCGTCGCGGTCGAAGAACGCCTTCGCGTACGTCTCGAGCGCCTGCTCCCGGTCCACCCCGGCGAGCGGCGGGTACCAGTGGTAGCCGCCCAGGATCTCGTCCGCGCCCTGACCCGACTGCACCACCTTGACGTGCTTCGCGACCTCCTGGCTGAGCAGCCAGAACGCGACGCAGTCGTGGCTGACCATGGGCTCGCTCATGGCCGCGACGGCGGCCTCCAGCGGCGGCAGCAGGTCACCGGTGGGCACCCGGATCTGGTGGTGGTCGGTGCCGAACGTCTTCGCGACCAGATCGGAGTAGACGAACTCGTCGCCCTCCCGCCCGCCGACCGCGTCGAAGCCGATGGAGAACGTGGCCAGGCCGGACCGGGCCTGTCCCTCGCCGGCGAGCAGCGCGACGACCAGGCTGGAGTCGAGGCCGCCGGAGAGCAGCACGCCCACCGGGACGTCGGCCACCATGCGGCGGCGTACGGCGGTGGTCAGCGAGTCGAGCAGTGCGTCCTGCCAGTCCCGCTCGGACCAGCCGGCCCGCTCGGCGGCGCGGCCGAAGGACGGATCCCAGTAGACCCGCTCGTGGGTGGAGCCGTCCGCCTCGTACACCCGGACCGTGGCCGGCGGCAGCTTGGTGACGCCGGCCAGGATGGTGCGCGGCGGCGGCACGATGCTGTGGAAGCTCAGGTAGTGGGCGAGCGCCACCCGGTCGATGGTGGTGTCGATGCCGCCGCCGGCGAGCAGCGCCGGCAGAGTCGAGGCGAACCGGACCACACCGGGGCTCTCGGCCAGGTAGAGCGGCTTGATGCCGAGGCGGTCCCGGGCCAGCACCAGGCGGCCGGTGTCGCGCTCGCTGATCGCCACCGCGAACATGCCGATCAGGTGGTCGACGAAGTCGAGCCCCCACTCGGCGTACGCCTTGACCACGACCTCGCTGTCGCCGGACGAGAAGAACCGGTGGCCCTTGGCCTGCAGTTCGGCGCGTAGTTCCCGGTAGTTGTAGATGCAGCCGTTGAAGACACCGGTGAGCCCGGCGGCGGCGTCCACGATGGGTTGGCCGCTCGCCGCGGACAGGTCGATGATCTTCAGGCGCCGGTGTCCCAGCGCGGTCGGGCCCTGCGACCAGATGCCGCTGTCGTCGGGCCCTCGGTCACTCATCGTGGCCGCCATCCGCTCCACGGCCGAGACGTCGGCGCGTGAACCGTCACGGCGGAACTCTCCCGCAAGTCCGCACATACGAGCCAATGCTGCCAGAGCTTGTTGCAGTTCGCCTGTTGAGACGATGACGAACGTGTGACAGCTTGCTACGATGCGCCGTCACGCAGGGTGGTTGCCTGTCACGCCTTCGGTTCCTGCCCCTCCACGCCCGGATGCCGGAAACCCGGCCCGTCCCCGGTGTGAGGAATACCGCACGGACCGGCGCGCCCCGGCATCGGCGGCTTTCGCCGATCTTGCACTTTGGTGCCCCGTAATCCTCGTAATCCGGGCAACTCGTGGGCCGAAACTGCAAGATCGCGTGAGCGTAGACGCTGCCGGCACGGTGATCGGCCTCGCCGTTCACCGTGCCGGACTCGTGGTGCGGGTCGCGGGCTAGCCCGCGGTGCGGGCCACGCCGACCGGGCAGCTCAGCCCGTTCGGGCCGTGGTTGCAGTAGCCGTTCGGGTTCTTCGTCGGCGCCAGGTACTGCTGGTGGTAGTCCTCGGCGAAGTAGTAGTCGCCGAGCGGGGCGATCTCGGTGGTGATCTCACCCTTGCCGGCCCGGGCCACGATCGGCGCGAACGCGTCCCGCGACGCCTTGGCCGCGGCCAGCTGCTCGTCGGTGGTGGTGTAGATCGCCGAGCGGTACTGGGTGCCCACGTCGTTGCCCTGGCGCATGCCCTGGGTCGGGTCGTGGTTCTCCCAGAAGACCTTCAGCAGGTCCTCGTAGGCGATCTTCGACGGGTCGTAGACCACCTGGACCACCTCGGCATGCCCGGTCATGCCCGAGCAGACCTCCTCGTACGTCGGGTTGGTGGTGTACCCGCCCGCGTAACCGGCGGACGTGGTGATCACGCCGGGGAGGGTCCAGAACAGCCGCTCGGCGCCCCAGAAACAGCCCATGCCGAAGACGGCGACCTGCGCGCCCTCGGGGAACGGGCCCTTCAGCGAGGACGGAAGCACCTCGTGCCGGTCGGCGATCGGCATCGCGATCGGGCGGCCCGGCAGGGCCTGGTCAGGAGAGATCATCTCGGCCTTCATGCGGCGGAGGAACACGGTGGGACTCCTCTCTTGGCTTTCCCAGCGTGTGCAACAGCGTCGGCCCCGGGTTCCTTACCCGCCCACGCCGACGTCAGGCCAGCGCCGCCGAGATCCGCCCGGCGAACTCCGTCGCCTCGGCGTCGTCGGCGTAACGCGTACGCGGCCAGAAGAAGCCGCGCAGCCCGTCGCCCTTGGTGCGGGGCACCACGTGGGTGTGCAGGTGCGGTACGGACTGGGACACCCGGTTGTTCATCGCCACGAACGTCCCACCGGAGCCCAGACCGGTCTCCACCGCCACGGCGATCCGCTGCACCAGCCGGAAGTAGCCGGGCAGCGCGTCGGCCGGCAGGTCGGACAGGGTGACCAGGTGGGTGCGGGGCACCACGAGCACGTGGCCCTTGAACACCGGCCGGGTGTCGAGGAACGCGACCCCGTCCGGCTCGTCGGTCACCCGGAAGGCCGGCACCTCGCCCGCCACGATCCCGCAGAACACGCACCCGCTCATCCGCCCACCCTAGGCCCGGCCCGGCCACCCCACCTCGGGCGAGCGTGATCATGAAGTTGGCGGCGACAAATCGGACCGTCGGCACCGCTAACCTCATGATCGGCGAAACCGGGCGGGTCAGGCGCGGTCTAGGTAGGCGTCCCAGTCGTCTTCGGGGATGCCAGTCGGGCCGGTCTCGCCGTTGGCGAGGCGAGCCCGGATGTCCGCCTCCCACCGCAGCGCCCATCCGCGCAACTCGTCGACCTGCTGCTCGGTGAGCCCGTACGAACGGAAGGTCCGACCGTCCCGCTCCGTCACACCACCCAGCCGGTCGGCCAGTTCGTCCAACGAGAAGCCGGCGGTGTGACGGGCGCCGAGGTGCTCCAACTCCGACCAGGTGAGCCGCTCGGAGGCCGCGCGGACGTCGATGTAGTCCCGGTGCGCGGCTCGGTCGTGCAGCGCGCGGACCTTCAGCCCCACCGCATCCTCGAAGGCCAGCACCGGGCCCAGCGCCATGCGGGCGGGCGGCGCGAGCGCCTCTTTGAGCAGGTCGACCTCGCACGAGGAGGCGTTGTCCGAGATCAGCAGGCGAGCCATGCGCGGCGTCGACTCGATGATCCGAGCGGAGAACCCGGCCGCGACGTAGGCGGCGGCGAGGCGGTCCGTCACGGCGTCGAGCGGCAGCGCGGCGGCCGTAGCGAAGTCGATGTCCTGGGAGGGCCGGTCGACCAGGTCGTGGGCACACATGGCATAGCCGCCGGCGAGCATCAACCCCAGGTCGTCACCAGCAGCGAAACCGATCTCCAGCAGGCGACGGTGCAGCGCGTCCATCACCCGGCGACGAGGTCGGGCAGTTGCCGCTCCCAGAGGCGGGTCACCCGCCGCGCGGTCAAGCGCCGAATACGTGGCCAGTCCTGGCGGAGCAGGGCGGCGTTGACGTGTCTGATGATGTCGTCCCGCTGGCCGCAGTCCAGCAGGAGGCAGTAGAGGGTCAGCCGCTCACTCGGGTCACCCACGTCATAGTCGGCGGGGCCCGACCAGGCGAGGCGCACGGGCAAGCTGACCCGCCCCGACCGCGGGCCGCTCAGGAGACCCAGCGAGGCCGGGATCCGGTCGGCGACGCCGTGCAGGCGAGAGGGGAGCGCCTCGGTCGTACTCACCGAACCAGTATGGCCGACCGCCCCGACACCTTCGCGGTTGTGACTCGCGCCGGGTTGCCGGAAGCGGGAGCGGGCGGGAGGCTAACGTCTGCGGCATGAGCCACGGCTTCGAGACACTCGCCATCCACGCCGGTCAGGACCCGGAGGCCCGCACCGGTGCGGTGATCCCGCCGATCTACCAGACCAGCACGTACGCCCAGGACGCCGTCGGCGCGCCCCGCGAGGGCTACGAGTACAGCCGCTCCGGCAACCCCACCCGGGACGCGCTCCAGGAGTGCCTGGCCGCGCTGGAGGGCGGCCCGGTGGCGCTCGCCTTCGCCAGCGGATTGGCCGCCGAGGACACGTTGCTGCGGACCGTCTGCAAGCCGGGCGACCACGTGGTGATCCCGGACGACGCGTACGGCGGCACGTACCGGCTGTTCGCCAAGGTGGCCGAGCGCTGGGGCCTGGCGTACACCCCGGCGAAGGTCTCCGACCCGGACGCCGTGCGGGCCGCGATCCGTCCCGGCGCGACAAAGATCGTCTGGGTGGAGACGCCGACCAACCCGCTGCTCGGCATCGCTGACATCGCGGCACTCGCCGCCGTGGCGCACGACGCCGGCGCGCTGCTGGTGGTCGACAACACGTTCGCCTCGCCGTACCTCCAGCAGCCGATCGCGTTCGGCGCGGACGTGGTGGTGCACTCCACCACCAAGTACGTCGGCGGACACTCCGACGTGGTCGGCGGCGCGCTCGTCGCGGCGGACCGCGCGCTCGGCGAGGAGCTGCGCTACCACCAGAACGCGATGGGCGCGGTCAACGGGCCGTTCGACGCCTGGCTCACCCTGCGCGGCATCAAGACCCTCGGGGTACGGATGGACCGGCACTGCGACAACGCCGAGCGGATCGCGGCCTACCTGGACGGACACGCCAAGGTCGCCCAGGTCGTCTACCCGGGCCTGCCCTCGCACCCCGGCCACGAGGTGGCCGCCAAGCAGATGCGCCGGTTCGGCGGCATGATCTCGTTCCGTGCGGCGGGCGGCGAGGAGCACGCCGTGGAGATCTGCAACCGGGCCCGGTTGTTCGTGCTCGCCGAGTCGCTGGGCGGCGTCGAGTCCCTGATCGAGCATCCGGGCCGGATGACACACGCAAGCGCTGCGGGCTCGCCGCTTGAAGTTCCCGGCGATCTCGTGCGACTGTCTGTCGGCATCGAGACGGTCGACGACCTGCTCGCCGATCTGGAGCAGGCCCTGGGCTGACCGCTGGTTGGGGAGGGTGGCAGTGCCGGACATCTTGCCGACGACCTGGGTCGGGACGACCGCGAAACAGATCGCCCGGGCGGTACGCCGTGGCGACGTCTCCGCCACCCAGGTCGTCGCCGACCACCTGGACCACGTCGCCCGGGTGGATCCCGAGCTGGGCGCGTTCCGCGCGGTGCGCGGCGGTGAGGCGATCACCGAGGCGGAGAAGGTCGACGAGCAGGAGGAACTGGCGAACCTGCCGCTCGCCGGGGTGCCGGTGGCGGTCAAGGAGAACACGCCGGTGGCCGGCCTGCCCACCTGGAACGGGTCGGCCGCGATGCGTACGCAGGTGGCGGAGGCCGACCACGAGGTGGTCCGGCGGCTGCGCGGCGCGGGCGCGGTGATCCTCGGTGTGACCCGGATGCCGGAGCTGGGCCTGTGGGCGCTCACCGACGACGACACCGCTGTCACCCGCAACCCGTGGGATCCGGCGCGTACCCCCGGTGGTTCGTCCGGCGGCGCGGCCGCCGCGGTGGCCGCCGGGCTGGTGCCGATGGCCCACGGCAACGACGGTCTCGGGTCGATCCGCATCCCGGCGGCCTGCTGCGGCCTGGTCGGGCTCAAGCCCGGCCGGGGCGTGGTGCCCTGCCAGCTCGGCGCGGACGACTGGTTCGGCCTCACCGAGCACGGCATGCTGACCAGCACCGTCGCCGACGCGGTGGTGGGTTTCTCGGTGCTGGCCGGCCGCCGGCCGGACAAGCTGGTCCCGCCGGAGCGGCTGCGGGTGGGCGTCTCGCTGCGCTCGCCGGTGCGTGGCGTCTCGCCGGACGCGCCGAACCGGGACGCGGTCGCCGCCGCCGGCCGGTTGCTGGCCGCGGCCGGTCACGACACCGTGCCCGCCGATCCGGTCTACCCGACCCGGCTCGGGCTCCAGGGCATCGCCACCTGGTTCGCGGCGGCCGCCGCCGACGTGCGCGCCGCCGGGGTGGCGCCGCGTCAGCTCCAGCGCCGCAGCCGCCGGCACGTCACGCTCGGCGAGTGGGCGCAGCGCCGGGGGTACGTGCGGGAGGCCGACCGGGCCGCCTGGCGCGAACGGTCGGTGCACTTCTTCGCGGACAACTCGATCGACCTGCTGCTCACCCCGGCGCTGGCCGGGCCGCCGCCGGAGGCCGCCGGCTGGTCCGGCCGCTCCTGGCTGGCGAACATGTCGACGAACATCAGGTACGCCCCGTACGCGGCGCCGTGGAACATCGCCGGGCTGCCGTCGATCGTGGTGCCGGTCGGCCGCCGCCCGGACGGCCTGCCGGTGGGCGTGCAGTTCGTCGGGCCGCCCGGCTCCGAACTGCTGCTGCTCGGGGTGGCCGGCCAGTTCGAGATGCAGGCGCCGTGGGCCCGGCACGCCCCCGGCTACCCCCGCGTCGGAACGGGGTCGCCGGCCACCGCGTGATCGTCTAGCGTGTGCGCACCCTGTCGCGCACACCATCTCGGACGGTCCCCGATGAACTGCCAGACCTGCGGGGACCCCACGTCCCCGGCCTATGAGGAGTGCCGGCGCTGCGGCACCCGAGTCGGTCAGCCCGCCGTGAGCCCCGGCGTGCCCACGTACGGCGTGCGCGGCCTGGCCGTGGCCGGCGCGTTCGCGGTCGGTGCCGCCACCCTGTGCTACCTGCTCACCGCCCTGTTCCCGCTCGTGGGTGTGCAGATGGCCCGCTCGGCCGCCGAGCAGCTCGACCGGGACGTGCTGCTCGGCGCGGTGCTGGCCGAGGTGCTGTTCTCGCTGCCGTACCTGCTCGCCCTGCTGACCGCCGGGACGCTCGTGGTGATCTGGACCTGGCGGGCGCGCAAGAACCTGGACGCCTTCCCGGGCGCCGTGCCGAACCTGAGCCCGGCGTGGGCGATCGCCGGGTGGCTGGTGCCGCTGGTCAACCTCGTGGTGCCGGCCCGGGTACTCGCCGACCTGCTCCGCAACAGCGTGTGGCAGCGCCGCCAGTCGTGGCTGGTCGGGGTGTGGTGGGTGAGCTGGCTGGTGTTCCTGATCGGTGACCGGTTCGTCGCGCGGGCCGAGCAGCAGCGCTACGACCGGCTGACCGAGCTGCCCCGCAACGACGCGGAGTTCGCCACGTACGTGCGCTTCTACGAGGACGCGCTCGCACCCCGGCTGGTGCCGGCGGTGGCCTGCCTGGTCGCCGGGATCGCGTTCGTCGTGCTGATCCGCCGGATCTCCGCCGCCCAGCAGGACCGGCTCTCCCGGGCCGTGCCCGCGTGGCCGGGGCAGCCGGTCTGGCCCGGCCACGCGGGCTGGCCCGCGCCCGCCGCGCCGATGCCGGTTGCGCCGACGTCGCCGCAGGTTCCGCCCACCCCGGGTGGCACGATCGGGGCATGACGGAACTGGTCGGCCTCGCCGACGTGCAGGCCGCGCGGGAACTGCTCGCCGGTGTCACCCGCACCACCCCGCTGGAGCCGTCCCGGCCGCTCAGCGCCGCGCTCGGCGGGCCGGTCTGGCTCAAGTGCGAGAACCTCCAGCGCGCCGGGTCGTACAAGGTGCGCGGCGCGTACGTGCGGATCTCCCGGCTCTCGGCCGAGGAGCGGGCCCGCGGCGTGGTCGCGGCGAGCGCCGGCAACCACGCCCAGGGGGTGGCGCTCGCCGCCGGGCTGGTCGGCGCGCACGCCACCGTCTTCATGCCGGTCAACGCGCCGCTGCCGAAGGTCGCCGCGACAAAGGGGTACGGCGCGCAGATCGAGCTGGTCGGCAACACGGTGGACGAGTCGCTCGTCGCGGCGCAGACGTTCGCCGAGCGGACCGGGGCGGTGTTCATCCACCCGTTCGACCACGCCGACGTGATCGCCGGGCAGGGCACCGTGGCGCTGGAGATCCTGGAACAGTGCCCGGAGGTGCGCACCATCGTGACCGGGGTGGGCGGCGGCGGGCTCGTCTCCGGCATGGCGGTGGCGGCCAAGGCGCTGCGTCCCGACGTACGCGTGATCGGGGTCCAGGCGGCGAGCGCCGCCGCCTTCCCGCCCTCGCTGCGGGCCGGCGAGCCGCTGCGGCTGCCCTCGTTCGCGACGATCGCCGACGGCATCGCCGTGGGCCGTCCGGGCGAGCTGACCTTCACCCATGTCCGCAAGCTGGTCGACGACGTGGTCACGGTCTCGGAGGAGGACATCTCCCGGGCGCTGCTGATGCTGCTGGAACGCGGCAAGCAGGTGGTCGAGCCGGCCGGTGCGGTCGGTGTGGCGGCGCTGCTGGCCGGCGCGGTGGAGGTGACCGCGCCGGTCGTCGCGGTGCTCTCCGGCGGCAACATCGACCCGTTGCTCATGCTCCGGGTGATCGAGCACGGCCTGGCGGCGGCGGGGCGGTTCCTGCGCATCACCGTGCGCTGCACGGACCGGCCCGGCCAGCTCGCCTCCCTGCTCGGCGAGATCGCCGAGCACCGGGCCAACGTGGTGGACGTGGTGCACCAGCGCGCCAACCCGCACCTGCGCCTCGGCGAGGTGGAGGTGGCGCTGTCCGTGGAGACCCGCGGGGTGGAGCACTCGGACACGCTGATCAGCGCGCTGCGGGCCAGCGGCTACCAGGTGGTCTTCACCGGCGAGGGCTGAGCCCCCGGCGGCACGGGCGCCCGCGGCGGATCGCGAACGTCACAGCCGAACGCGAACGCCCCGGCCGGATGATCCGGTCGGGGCGTTCGGGTGTGCGGCTCGGGTCCGAGGAGGGCCTGTCAGCCTCGGTCGGGTTCGGGACCCGAGCCATCCGGCGCGGGTCCGGAGGGGTCAGCCGCTGTACGGCTCGAAGGAGACGATGGTCACCTTGATATCGGCGCCGCTGGGCGCCGTGTAGGTGCAGGTCTGCCCCGCCTTGCCGCCGAGGATGGCCTTGCCGAGCGCGGACTCGGGGCTGTAGACCGTGAGGTCGGTGGTGGAGGCGATCTCCCGGGAGCCGAGCAGGAAGGTCTCGCTGTCGTCGGCGTCGTCGTCGAAGTAGATCTTCACGACCATGCCCGGCGACACCGCGTCGGCGTCCGGCGCCTCGCCGACCTTGGCGGTGCGCAGCAGCTCCTTGAGGTAGAGAATGCGGCCCTCGGCCTTGCCCTGCTCCTCGCGGGCGGCGTGGTAGCCGCCGTTCTCCCGCAGGTCGCCCTCCTCGCGCCGGGCGTTGATCTCGGCGGCGATGACCGGCCGGTTGGCGATCAGCTCGTCGAGCTCGGCCTGCAGACGGTCGTAGGCGTCCTGGGACAGCCAGGTGGCGGGCGCCTCGTTTCCATTTGTGGACACAGGCGGTCTCCTCGATTGGTGCGGACTGGCTGACAGGTGAACTTGCAAGGCTACCAGTGCGGGTCGCGTCGAGGTGTGATCAATCACCCCGGGTGCCGGCGGCGGGACCGGGGTGCGGTGGCCGGCGACTCGCCGGCGGCCCGGCTCAGCCGGCGGGCCGGCAGCGCAGGACCTCGCCGATGAACGGCCGGGCGCTCGTGGGCACCTCCTGCCGGGTCCGGATGTGGCGCTGGCCGGGCTCCGCGGTCACGGTGGCCTCGGCGCTGCCCACCTGGGCCCCGTCGTGGGAGCGGGCCCGCAGCAGACAGGTGGCGGAGCCGCCCGGCGGCACGGTGACCCGGAAGTCGACGACCACCCGGGAGTCGGTGATGTCGGAGTAGCTGATCATCTCGCCCTGGTACTCCGGGTCGCCGTACTGGTAGTAGAGCTTCGCCGCGCCCAGCCCGAGGACGGCGAGCATGACCGTCACCGTCAGGGCGAGCAGGACCGGCCGGCGGCGCCCCGGCTCCCGGCGGCGGCCGTAGCGGCCCGGCGGGAAGACCGGTGCCTTCGCGGCGACTGTGGCGTGCGTCTCGCTCACCGGCGGGTATCTCCTGGCGTTGTTGTCGGCGGCATCGGCAAGAATGGCTAGGTCCATCTTCCCAGCCCGGCGCTGAGTCAAGGATGGCAGGTCGGCCTGGACCGGCGGGCGTGGCCCTGGCCACTCCGGTGGCGGCCCCCGACCGGCCGTCACGGGGGCTTTCGCGGGCGCGGGGGGAGATTCCGGCAGGTCAGCCGGTCGGCCCGGGGGTCGGTCGGCGGGCACAGACGAGGAGCGCCGAAGGTGGCAGAACAGCTGCGTCTCATGGCGGTGCACGCCCATCCCGACGACGAGTCGAGCAAGGGCGCCGCCACCATGGCGAAATACGTCGCCGAGGGGGTGGACGTCCTGGTCGTCACCGCCACCGGTGGCGAGCGGGGCAGTGTGCTCAACCCCAAGATGGACCGCCCCGACGTCTGGGCGAACATCGGTGACATCCGGCGGGCCGAGATGGACGCCGCCCGGGCCATCCTCGGCGTCGAGCAGGCGTGGCTCGGCTTCGTCGACTCCGGGCTGCCCGAGGGCGACCCGCTGCCGCCGCTGCCGGAGGGCTGCTTCGCCCTCCAGGACGTGGACGTCGCCGCCGCGCCGCTGGTGCGCCTGATGCGGCAGTTCCGCCCGCACGTCGTCACCACGTACGACGAGGAGGGCGGCTACCCGCACCCCGACCACATCATGACCCACAAGGTCACCGTGGCGGCGTTCGACGCGGCCGGTGACCCGGACCGCCACCCCGAGCTGGGCGAGCCGTGGCAGCCGCTGAAGCTCTACTACGACGTGGGCTTCTCCCGCGCCAAGATCATGAGCCTGCACGAGGCGGTGCTCGCCGCCGGGCTCGAGTCGCCGTACGGCGACTGGATGAAGCGCTGGGACGAGCGCCCCGACAAGGGCGCCCGGATCACCACCCGGGTCGAGTGCGCCGACTACTTCCCGGTCCGCGACGACGCGCTGCGCGCGCACGCCACCCAGATCGACCCGGACGGCTTCTGGTTCCAGGTCCCGATGGAGCTGCAGAAGCGCGCCTGGCCGACGGAGGACTTCCAACTCGCCCGCTCGCTGGTCGACAGCCCGCTGCCCGAGTCCGACCTGTTCGCCGGCGTACGAGAGGCGTGCCGTGCCCACTGACCCGGCCGGGGTCTACCCTGGTGCTCAGTCGCACATCGGAGGAACACCATGCTGACCACCGTCGAGGTGCTCGCGCAGAACAACTTCGGTGACACCCGCACGGGTGGTCTGGCCGGTCCGATGGGCCTGTTCCTCATCGTCGCGCTGGCCACCGTCACCGTCCTGCTGATCCGCAACATGAACGCCCGGCTGCGCCGGCTGCCCGACCGCTTCCCCCAGCAGGGCACCCCGGGCCGGGCCGATTCCGCAGTCGCCGATCCGACAGACGGGCTCGTCGAGCAGGATTCACCGACGAACGCCCACAACGGCTCCCAGCAGGGTCGCAACAGCTGAACACCGCGTGAATCACGTCGAAGCCGGTCGTCGCCCCCTGTTGCGACCACCGGCTTTGGCTTAGCCTTCCGCCGGGGGGGCCGTCAGGCCCCGGACCCTGCGCGGAAGGGGGACGCCGATGTCGATGGCAGCACCGGCCCCCGACCATGCCCCGGCCCGACGCGTCGACGGGGCGGCCCCGTGACCACCGAGCCGGCCGACCGTTCCCCCGACCGGATCGGCCTGCGCGGGACACCGGTGGGCGTCGTCCTGCTCACCGTCGCGGTCGCGCTGACCGGTCTGCTCGCCGCCGTGCTGGGCCTCACCGTCCCGTCGCACCTGCCGGCCGACGACTCGCTGCCCGGTGCGGCGCGGTTCGGCATCGCCGTTGTCGCGTTCGCGGTGGCCCAGCTCGCCCGGCTGCGCTTCCGCAGCGCATCGGGCATGGTGAGCATCACCTGGGGCGAGGCCGCGCTCGTGGTCTGCCTCTGGCTGGTGCCTGCGGGCTGGCTCCCGGCCGCCGCCCTGCTGGGCGTGGGCACCGCCTGGACCGTGATGTCGCTGGTCTCCGACCGTCGTCCCGCGCTGGAACTGGTGGGGATCGCCGGTTCGCTCACCGCCGCCACCGCGCTCGCCGCGGCGGTGGCCACCGCGCTCGGCCCGCCGCTGCTCGCCGCGCCCACGCCGGAGCTGGCGCTCACGCTCACCGCCGCCGCGGTGACGTACCTGCTCACCACCGCCTTCCTGGGCGCTGTCACGCTCGCCCTGCGGCACGGCATCGCGATCGGGCCGCCGCTGCTCGCCGCGTTGCGCGGCAAGCTGCTCATGTTCGTCGGCAACGTGGCGGTCGGCCTGGTGGTCGTCGCGCTGCTCGAACTCGACGCGCGCTGGCTGCTGCTCCTGCCGCCGCCGCTCTGGCTGCTCCAGCAGACGTACCGCCACCGGCTCCGCGCCGACCAGGAGCGGCGTACGTGGCGGGCGTTCGCCGAGGCCACCGCCGCACTGAACCAGCTCGACGAGCGCGGCGTGGCGACCGCGGCGGTGACCGGCGCGCTCACCCTGTTCGGCGCGGAACTGGTCGAGGTCGACGTGGCCCGGGGCGAGGGCCGCTGGCGCCGCTACCGGGCCGACCGCGGCGGGCAGGTACGCGACCGTGAGGTGGAGCCGTCGGCCGGCGCCGAGGCGGGGGAGCACGAACTGGTGCGCCGCCTCGCGGTGGGATCCGCCGACGTCGGCCGCCTGCGGGTGCGCTTCGCGCGGTCCGCCCCGCCGAGCGCCCGGGAACGCGACGGCGTGGCGGCCTTCGGGGACGCGCTGGCCGCCGCCCTGCACGACGCCGCCACGCACCGGGAGCTGCGGCTGGTCACCGCCCGCTCGTCGTACGACGCGGTGCACGACCAGCTCACCGGGCTGCTCAACCGGGCGGCGCTGCTCGCCAAGGGGGACCAGGCGCTGCGGCAGCGCGCCCACGACCACCCGGTGGCCCTGCTGCTGCTCGACGTGAACCAGTTCAAGGAGGTCAACGACACGCTCGGGCACTCGGCGGGCGACCAGCTGCTGCGGCTCACCTCCAACCGGCTCGCCGCGCTGACCCGGCCGGGTGACCTGCTCGGGCGCCTCGGCGGCGACGAGTTCGCACTGCTGCTGACCTCGGTGCCGCTGGTCGAGGAGCGGACCGCCCCGCTGGCGTACGCGCTGCGCCAGGCCCGGGAGGTCGCCGAGCGCCTCGCCGCGCCGACCGAGGTGGCCGGGGTGCGGATGTCCATCGAGGTGGCGGTGGGCGTCGTGGTGGCCGACGCGGGCGCGGCCGACCTGACCGAGCTGCTGCGGCGCGCCGACATCGCCATGTACCAGGCGAAGGAGGGCGGCGGCAGCGTCGCCGCGTACGACAGCTCCCGCGACGCGGCGAGCACCGACCACCTGGCGCTGCTCGCGGAGATGCGGGAGGCGCTGGCCGCCGACGACCAGCTGGTGCTGGCGTTGCAGCCGGCGGTGGACCTGGCGACCGGCGCGCCGACCGGGGTGGAGGCGCTGATCCGGTGGCGGCATCCGCGCCGGGGCTGGCTCGGCCCGGCCGACTTCATCCGCCCGGTGGAGAACAGCGAGCAGCTCGGCACCTTCACCCGGTACGTGCTGGACAAGGCGCTGGCGGTCGCCTCCGGCTGGGCACGGGACGGGCTGGACGTCCCGATCTCGGTGAACCTGTCCGCGCGCAGCCTGCTCGACCCGCGGCTGCCCGCCGAGATCGACGAGGCGCTGCGCCGCCACCAGGTGCCGCCGCACCGGCTGGTCCTGGAGATCACCGAGACGGTGGTGATGAGCGAGCTGGAGGTCATCGACGAGGTGCTGGCCACGCTCCGCGGCATGGGCGTGCAGCTCGCCGTGGACGACTTCGGCACCGGGTTCTCGTCGCTGACGTTCCTCACCCGGATCGCCGTCGACGAGTTGAAGGTGGACCGCTCGTTCGTACTCCGGATGGCCGACTCACCGGAGGCGGCGGCGATCGTCCGGACTACCGTCGGGCTGGCCCACGAGCTGGGGCTGCGGGTGGTGGCCGAGGGCGTGGAGACCGCCGAGCAGCGCACCGCGCTCGCCGAGCTGGGCTGCACCGCCGCCCAGGGCTACCACTTCTTCAAGCCGATGCCGGCCGACAAGATCACTGCGGTGCTGGGGTCGCTGCGCGACGCCGCCCGCGGCAACGTGTTCCCGCTGCGCGCGGACGGCGCCTCCTGACCCGTCCGTCCGACGTGGACGGGGCAGCGGAGGACGCCCGGTCGGTCCTACGCTGCTGGCACGGCGGGCGCGGCAGGCGTCCCCGCTGACGTCCACACGGGGAGGACGACGATGAGACGTTCCTGGAGACGGGTCCTGCTCGCCTCGACCATGGCGCTGACCACCGGCGCTGCCGGCCTGGTCATGTCCGCGCCGGCGCAGGCCCGGCCGGCGGAGTCCTGGTCGTTCGCCGTCATCGGCGAGCCGGGTGATCCGATCACCGCCGGCAACTCCTACTCCTACAGCTCCGCCGCGCCGACGCCCGGCGACGAGATGAACGCGTGGGGCGGCGAGCAGCGGCGGTTCGGGATGGACTTGTGGAGCGAGACCGACAACACCTGGCGCCTGGAGATCAGCGCCCCGGCCGGTCAGACGCTGAAGGCGGGTGACACCTACCAGAACGTCAGCCAGCCGGTCTACGGCAGCGACGCGGCCAGCCTGCAGCTCTACAACGGCGGTTGGGGGCGCTCCTGCGCGCAGAGCACCGGTTCGTTCACGGTCCTGCACGCGGACTGGGGCCCGTTCGACTACGTCGAGCGCTTCGACGCCACCTTCGAGATCCGGTGTGAGGGCGCGGCCGGCGGCCTGCGCGGCGAGATCCACATCGGGAACCCGCCACCGCTGCCGGCACTCGACGTCACACTGACCGTCGACCCGGTGGCGACGGTGGACAACAAGGGCGTCGCCACCGTCCGCGGCTCGATCACCTGCACCCGGGCGGACTCCTTCTCCATCGCGGGCGAGCTGGTCCAGGAGCAGAAGAAGGCGGGCATGGTGCGCGGCTACTTCTCACCCCACATCCCGTGCGTCCCGGGCCAGGTGGTGCCCTGGTCGGCCACCACCTACCCGGCCGACGTCAAGTTCCAGCGCGGCACCGCCCAGGCGGTCAGCGAGATCCTGGTCCGCGACTTCGAGTACTGGAACGAGTTCACCGTGCGGGACACCTCGACGCTCACCCTGACCCGGTGAGACGGCGGCCGGGCCGGGACCACGACCCCGGCCCGGCCGCCGCACTCGCGCCGCACCGGCTCCGCGCGCTCGCTAAGGTCGGGTGGTGAACCGACTCGCCGAGGCCACGTCGCCCTACCTGCTCCAGCACGCCGACAACCCGGTCGACTGGTGGCCCTGGTGCGACGAGGCTTTCGCCGAGGCGAAACGGCGCGACGTGCCGGTGCTGATCTCGGTCGGCTACGCGGCCTGCCACTGGTGCCACGTGATGGCCCACGAGTCGTTCGAGAACGAGGCAGTGGCCCGGCTGATGAACGACGACTTCGTCTGCGTCAAGGTCGACCGCGAGGAGCGTCCCGACGTCGACGCGGTCTACATGACCGCCACCCAGGCGATGACCGGGCAGGGCGGCTGGCCGATGACCGTCTTCGCCACGCCGGACGGCACCCCGTTCTTCTGCGGCACGTACTTCCCCCGCGCCAACTTCATCCGTCTGCTCGGCTCGGTCGCCACCGCCTGGCGCGACCAGCGTGAGGCCGTGCTGCGGCAGGGCGCCGCCGTGGTCGAGGCGATCGGCGGCGCGCAGGCAGTCGGTGGCGTGACGGCCCCGCTCACCGCCGACCTGCTCGACGCCGCCGCGAGCCAGCTCGCCCGGGAGTACGACGAGACGAACGGCGGTTTCGGCGGCGCGCCGAAGTTCCCGCCGCACATGAACCTGCTGTTCCTGCTCCGGCACCACCAGCGCACCGGCTCGGCGCGCAGCCTGGAGATCGTCCGGCACACCTGCGAGGCGATGGCCCGCGGCGGTCTCAACGACCAACTCGCCGGTGGCTTCGCCCGCTACTCGGTGGACGGCCACTGGACCGTGCCGCACTTCGAGAAGATGCTCTACGACAACGCGCTGCTGCTGCGGGTCTACACCCAGCTCTGGCGGCTCACCGGCGACCGGCTGGCCCGCCGGGTGGCCCGGGACACCGCCCGGTTCCTCGCCGACGAGCTGCACCGCGCCGGCGAGGGCTTCGCCTCCGCGCTCGACGCGGACACCGAGGGCGCCGAGGGGCTCACCTACGTCTGGACACCCGACCAGCTCGTCGAGGTGCTGGGGGCCGACGACGGCCGGTTCGCCGCGGACCTGTTCGCGGTCACCGCCGACGGCACGTTCGAGCACGGCACCAGCGTGCTGCGGCTGGCCCGGGACGTCGACGACGCCGACCCCGGGGTGCGGGCCCGCTGGCAGGACGTGGTGGGCCGGCTGCTGGCCGCCCGCGACACCCGCCCCCAGCCGGCCCGCGACGACAAGGTGGTGGCCGCCTGGAACGGGCTCGCGATCACTGCCATCGCGGAGTTCCAGCAGGTCGCCGCGCTGCTCGTGTCGCCCGACGACGAGGACGCGAACCTGATGGACGGCGTGCTGATCGTCTCCGACGGCGCGATGCGGGACGCCGCCGAGCACCTGGCCACCGTGCATCTCGTGGACGGCCGGCTGCGCCGGGTCTCCCGGGACAAGGCCGTTGGCCAGCCGGCCGGAGTGCTGGAGGACTACGGCTGCGTCGCCGAGGCGTTCTGCGCCATGCACCAGCTCACCGGCGAGGGGCGCTGGCTGACGCTGGCCGGTGAGCTGCTCGACGTGGCGCTGGCCCGGTTCGCCGGCCCGGACGGCGCCTTCTACGACACCGCCGACGACGCCGAGCGCCTGGTCACCCGGCCCGCCGACCCGACCGACAACGCGACCCCGTCGGGCCGGTCGGCGATCGTCGCGGCGCTCGTGGCGTACGCGGCGCTGACCGGCGAGACCCGCTACCGGGAGGCGGCCGAGAAGACGCTGTCGACTGTCGCGCCGATCGTCGACCGGCACGCCCGGTTCACCGGGTACGCGGCAACCGTCGGCGAGGCGCTGCTGTCCGGGCCGTACGAGATCGCGGTGGCGACCGGCGACCCGGAGGGTGACCCGCTGGTGGCCGCCGCGCGGCGCCACGCCCCGCCCGGCGCGGTGGTGGTGGCCGGCGCCCCGGACCAACCCGGCGTGCCGCTGCTGGCCGGGCGGCCGTACGTCGACGGGAAGCCCGCCGCGTACGTCTGCCGGGGCTTCGTCTGCCAGCGGCCGGTGACCGGCGTCGAGGAGCTGATCGCGCAGCTCGGCTGAGCGGAACGGGCCGGGCCGCCCTCACGGTCCGGCCCGGCACCGGCCCTTATAGGCTGGCGGCGCTATGGACTCCCGTACCGGTCTCCCCGTCGTGGGCATGGTGGGTGGCGGCCAGCTGGCCCGGATGACCCACCAGGCCGCCATCGCTCTCGGCCAGTCGCTGCGCGTGCTGGCGCTCGCCCCGGACGACGGCGCGGCGCTGGTCGCCGCCGACGTCCAGTACGGCGACCACACCGACCTGGCCGCGCTGCGGACGTTCGCCAAGGGCTGCGACGTGGTCACCTTCGACCACGAGCACGTCCCCAACGAGCACATCCGCACCCTGACCGACGAGGGCGTGAAGCTGTTCCCGCCGGCTGAGGCGCTCGTGCACGCGCAGGACAAGCGGGTGATGCGGGAACGGCTCGGTGAGCTGGGCGCGCCGAACCCGGCCTGGCGTCCGGTGGAGTCCCCGGCCGACCTGATCGCCTTCGGCGAGGAGACCGGCTGGCCGGTGGTGCTCAAGGCCGCCCGGGGCGGCTACGACGGGCGCGGCGTCTGGATGGTCGACGACGCCGGTCAGGCCGGTGAGCTGGCCGCCACGCTGCTCGCCGGTGGCACCCCGCTGCTGGTCGAGGAGCGGGTGGCGCTGCGCCGGGAACTGGCCGTGCAGGTGGCCCGGTCGCCGTTCGGGCAGGTCGCCGCGTACCCGGTGGTGGAGACGGTGCAGCGCGACGGCATCTGCGTCGAGGTGCTGGCGCCCGCGCCCGACCTGCCGGAGGAGCAGGCCGTGGCCGCGCAGCAGCTCGCCATCGACCTGGCGACCGCGCTCGGCGTGGTCGGCCTGCTCGCGGTGGAGCTGTTCGACACGCCGTCCGGGCTGGTCGTCAACGAGCTGGCGATGCGGCCGCACAACTCCGGGCACTGGACCATCGAGGGGGCCCGGACATCGCAGTTCGAGCAGCACCTGCGGGCGGTGCTCGACTACCCGATGGGGGACACCTCGCTGACCGCGCCGGTAGTGGTGATGGCGAACGTGCTCGGCGGCGAGCCGGGCGGCATCTCCATCGACGAGCGGCTGCACCACCTGTTCGCCGCCGAGCCCGGGGCCAAGGTCCACCTGTACGGCAAGCAGGTCCGCCCGGGCCGCAAGATCGGGCACGTCACGGTGCTCGGCAACGACCTGGACGACGTACGGGCCCGGGCCGCGCGTGCCGCCCGCTGGCTCCAGGAGGGGCACTGATGAGCACCGTCGGGCTGATCATGGGCAGCGACTCGGACTGGCCGGTCATGAAGGCCGCCGCCGAGGCGCTCGACGAGTTCGGCGTGCCGTACGAGGTGGGCGTGGTCTCGGCGCACCGCACCCCGGTCAAGATGATCGAGTACGGCCGGTCCGCCGCCGGCCGTGGCGTCCAGGTGATCATCGCGGGCGCGGGCGGGGCGGCTCACCTGCCCGGCATGGTCGCCTCGGTCACCCCGCTGCCGGTGATCGGCGTCCCGGTGCCGTTGAAGTACCTGGACGGCATGGACTCGCTGCTGTCCATCGTGCAGATGCCGGCCGGCGTGCCGGTCGCCACCGTGTCGATCGGCAACGCCCGCAACGCCGGCCTGCTCGCGGTACGCATCCTGGGCGCCTCCGACCCCGTGCTGCGCGACAGGATGGCCGCCTACCAGGCGAGCCTGGAGGACCTGGTCGCGGAGAAGGACGCCGCACTGCGCGCCTCCCTGATCTGACCGTCTCGTCACTCTCTGTTTCCCAGGCGTCTGGTCGCTCAGCGTGACCGGCCGGGGCGACGGGTGTCTGCGCCCTCCGCCGACTTTGCTCTGCAGCCATCGGCGCAGCGCGGCCCTGACCTGCGCTCCGGCCTCGCGTCCCGAGCGGCTCGGCCGCAGCCGTCGTCACGGTTGGTGACTGTCGCCTCCGTGGGTGCAGAGCAAAGGCGGCAGAGGGGCATCACCCCCGCCGCAGCCCGTCGACACGGAGCGTGACCTGCTCCACGACGGGTCAGGCCGACCGGGACCGGCTCACCGCATGCCGCGCAGGGCGGTCTGGAGGCGTTCCTGGGCACGGCGACGGCGCTCGTTGCTCGCGCCCAGCACCAGCAGCACGATGCCGACCGGGATCAGCACCAGCCACGGGCCGAGGCTGAACAGCGCGTGCACGGCCGCGATGGCGGTCACCGTCGCCCCGACGATCACCGGCGCCTGCTGCCGGCTCGTCGAGCCGAAGATCAGCACCGCGACGGCGCCGAGCAGCAGCAGCACCTGGCGCAGCATGCTGGATTCGGTCGCGATCACGATCGCCAGCGTGGGCAGGAACGCGGTGACCAGCGCCGGCCCGTACGCCACCCAGCTCGACAGGTCGGGCCGGTGCCGCAGTTGCAGGACACCGACCAGCAGGGCGAGCGCGGCGAACGGCAGCGTGTACGCCTCCGGCAGCGCCACGTCGGCCACCCGCATCAGGATCCACCAGGCGCTGATCTCGCAGGCCACCACCGCCCAGAACAGCAGGTTGCGTTCCATCGGGCGGCGTCCCGGACGGCTCGCCGCCACCCCGAGGACCGCACCCCAGGCGGCCAGCAGCGCGGCGATGTGCCGGGGCGAGTCGTACGCCAGCGCCAGCGCGATGAGCGCCGCCCCGTAGCCGCTCCACTCGACCGTGGCCGCCTCCCGGTAAGCCTCGGGACGGCGCAGCCGGGGCAGCGTGGCGGCGAACACCTGCAACGCCGCGCCGACAGCGAGCACCCCGAACGCGGACCAGACGGCCGCCAGCCCGGACTTCAGCCCGATCGTGAGTACGAACAGCTGAGCCATCACCGAGCCGAACAACCAGCCCAGGATGCGCGCCCGCTGGGTGGTGCCGAACAACGCGGCGACGGCGCCCACGCCGACCGCCCCGCCGAGCGTGAACACGGTCAGGTCGCTCGTGGCGAGGCTGCCGGCCAGCCCGGCGCCACCCGCGGCCAGCCCGAGCGCGAAGACCAGCACCCGGGCCACCCGGATCGACCGGCCCGGCTCGGCGATCGCCGGCGGCGGGGTGAGCGCCAGCCCGAGCATCGAGATGGTGAACACCGCCAGCGCGGCCAGCGCGGTCACCGGCCAGCCCTTGCCGAGCGCCACCGGCGTGATCAGCAGCGTGATCGCCGCCCCGGGCAGGATCACCGGCACCGCCCGGGACCGCCGGCCGCCGCTGAAGCCGGTGGCGGCGAGCGCCGCGGTCATTGTCAGCAGCAGCGCGGTGAGCACGTGTGTGGGGTTCACCGCCTCCGGCGGCGGGGTCAGCAGCTCAGGCGGCGGACCCTGCCACACCCGGCGCAGCACCGCGAACGGCGAGAACAACGCCACCACGAGCGAGGGCGCGAGGGTGGCCAGGGCCAGCGCGGTGGGCAGCGCCGCCGCGGCGAGCGCACCGGCGGCCGGGCTGACCCGCCAGCGCAGCTCGGGATCGTCCGGGGCGCGCCGTAGCGCCCCGTTGAGCAGCACGGTCCAGCGGCGTACCGGCCGCCCCGAACCGGCGGGCGGGACGGTGGCCGCCCGGATCAGCTCGGCGAGCACACCGAGCAGCGCGGCGGCGGCGGCGAACACGCCCGCCGGCAGGCCGACCGCGAGCGCCGCGGCGGCGGTCACGGTGGCCGCGCCGACGACCGCGACGCTGGCGTACGGGAGATATTGCGGCACCTGCCGTCGTACCGCCGCGATCGCGGCCAGACCGATGCTGGCGGCGGCGAGCGCGGCGGTGAGCACCACCTGCGGTGGACGCCCGTACTCGACTGCCAGCGCGGCCACCGCGCCGGGCAGCGCGAGCAGTGCGGCTCCGGCACCCGCGCCGCCCACCTGCACCAGGTGCCGCGGCATGCCCTCGGTGCGGACGTCGTCGACGAGCGACGGCGCGACCGCCCGGGCCACGGCGGCCACCGTGGCGCCGATCAGCGCGATGCTGCCCAGCGCCAGCGCGGTGGTCCACGGCCGCACCAGCCCGGCACCGGCGGCGTGCAGCGCCACCACCCCGGCCACCGTCGCCCGGGACAGCGCGGCCCGGGGATCGGCCGACGCGGCGGCCGACATGCCGTAGACGGTGGCCACCATGCAGCCGACCAGTACCGGGGACCACCAGGGCAGGTCGAACGCGGCCGGGGCGCCCACCGTGGCGAGCACGGCGGCCAGGCCGGAGACGTCGTACTTCCACGGCGGCGGCAGCAGGATCGCCGCGGTCACCCCCAGCAGCGCCAGCGCCACCGGGGCCTGCCAGGTCGATCCGCCGGTCGGCGCGGCCGGCCAGCCGGTCAGGTCACCGGCCCAGATCGGGCCGGGGGTGGCCAGCACGCCGAGTCCGCCGCGCAACGCGCTCCAGGCGGCGATCAGGCCGATCAGCGTGCCACCGGCGGCGATGCCGAGGATCGGGCCGCGCCGCCACTCCTCGGGTAGCGCGCGGGCGGCCACCGCCACCAGCAGCACCAGCGCGGAGGCCACCACGAGCTGACCGCCGGGGGCGAGCACCGCGGCGATCCGGGCCAGCGTGGCGACGAGCGCCACAGTGGTGGCGGCGAGCGCCAGGTCGGACCCGTCGAGGGACATGTCCGCGCGGCGCCCGGCGTCGATGCGCGGGGCGAGCGCCAGCAGCGCGGCGGCGACCAGGAGCAGGCTGCCCACCCAGGCGTCGGCCGAGGTCGCGCCCGGCGCACCGAACGCGGCGGCGGCGACCGCCACCGCGCCGAGCACCGTACCGAGCGCGTGCGGCATGCTCAGGTGCCGCTGCGCCACCTGCACCAGGGCGGCATAGCCGAGCGTGACGCAGACGGCGAGGAAGCTCGCCGCGAGGATCGGCACGGTGATCTCGCGCAGGTTCGCCGGTGTGGCGACCGGCGGCGTCGGCACCGTGGCCGCCACGAACGCGGCGACGGCACCGGGCAGGGCGAACGCCGCGCCACCGGCGGCCCAGGAGCAGACCGTCTCCGTCGCGGCGGCGGCGAGCCGGACCCGCGGGGCGAGGGACACCAGCGCCCCGGCCAGGAACAGCACCGTCAGCGCGGCGGCGGTGAGCGCCGGGCGGGCGAGCGAAGCGCCCGCGCCGATCAGGCCCAGCCCGGCCGCCGTCACCGCGTGCGCCACAGCGGACCGTTCGGTGCGTGCGGTCAGCCCGAGCACGCCGACCGCTACCGCTGTGAGCAGCATCGGCCAGCAGGCCGCCGCCCAGCCCAGACCGAGCGACGCGGGTACGGCGAGCGCGGTGAGCGCCGCGCCGACCACCGCGAACTCGCGCCGGATCTCGGCCGGCAGCGCGATCACAGCGGCGATCGTGAGCAGCAACGCGCTGGCCGCGAGCTGCCAGCCGGTCGGGCCGACCGCCCGGGCCAGCTCGGCGTGCCATCCGCTCAGATCCGCCGACCAGGCCGGCAACGCGGCCCGGACCGGGGCCAGCCCGGCACGCAGCGCGCCACCGGCGACCACCAGGCCGCTGACCGTGAGCGCCACCGCGGAGGCGATCTGCGGCCCACGCCGGGCCGTCTCCGGTACGGCCCGGACGGCGAGCCCGGTCAGCGCGATGACGGCGGAGATGAGCAGCAGGGACCGGCCGGGCAGGGCCACCGAGGCGACCCGGCCGAGCGCGCCGATGACCGCCAGCGTGAGGATGCCGGCGCCCACGTCCGGCAGCGGCGGCCGGCGCAGCACGAGCGTCCCGGCCAGCGCGACCAGGGCCGCGAGCAGCAACGTCGCGCCCGCGGCGGCGGCCGGCGGCACCGTGGCGGCGCGCAGCAGGCCGGTGACCGCGTACGCCAGCGCGACAGCGACCGCCACGCCGTGCAGCAGCCAGGTCAGCTCGGGCAGCCAGGGCACCGGCCGGGCGGCGGCGGCCGGACCCGGTGGCGTCTCGCCGCCCAGCACCTCGGCGGACTCCTCCGGCGCCGACTCGGGCCGGTCCTCGTCGGCGCGCTGCCGGGGCGGGACGGGAGGCACCGGCTCGGTGACGGGCAGGTCACGCCGGACCGGCCGCTCGCGTACCACCGCCGAGCGGGCCAGCGCCAGGTCGAGCACCGCCACCACGGTGAGCACCAGCGCCCAGCCGACCGGCCCGGTGATCCGCTCGTACGCGAGCAGCGGCAGCACCGGCTGGGCGGCCAGCACCGTGGCGAAGCGTGGCGCGCGCAGACCCGTCCCGTACGCGTACCCGAGAGCGACGAGCGTGGTGACCAGGAAGATCGCCCCGGCGAACGCGGCACCTGATCCTTCGCCGCCGATCCGGTCGACGGCCCACAGCGCGTACCCGGCCAGCGGCACCAGCAGCAACCCGACCGCGGCGATGGTCTCGGCGGTGGAGGTGAGCCCGCGGCGGGCCAGCACCGGCGGGGCGAGCAGCATCAGCGCCGTCGCCACCAGCAGCACGCCGAGGCGGGCCAGCGCGTCCATCGAACTGGTGGCGACCGCGGCGAAGACCACGGCGGCGACGCCGAGCAGGAGCGCGCCCAGTCCGAGCGGGATGTTCTGCACCTCGCGCGAGGACGCCTCGGGCGGGTGCTCCGGGTCGTCCGCGTCGAGCCAGCGCGGGCGGCCGCGTGGCGGCGACGGGGGCAAATCCTCCGGCGGGCCGGGCGGCGGCGTGCCCTGGCGGGGCACCCGGGGCGGCGCGCCGGTGGCCGCGGTGGGCGGGCGGCGGCCGGGCCGGCGGCGCAGCACCCGGCGCGGTCGGGTGGCCTGCCGGATCCGTTCCTCACCGGCGTGCGCCAGGATGTCCCGCTGGAAGAGGGCGGCCTGCATCTTGGCGGCGATCTGCCGCTGTTCCCGGGCGATCTCGGCGTCGCGGGCCTTCATCTCGGCGATCGAGCGCTCGATGTCGGCCAGGTGCTCGGCCCACTGCGGCTGGTGCGCGCCGCAGTGCGGGCAGACGACGGCGGGCTTGATGTCCTGCCCGCACGAGGCGCACCTGAAGCTCTCCACGACAGTCTCCCGTCCGCCCGTGCCCCCGCACTGTGGACCTCCCAGAGGCAGCATGCCTTGAGTGGGCCGGGATTTCGACAGTTGCCGCCGCGTTCCGGACAACAAAAACGGACCGGCCGCCGGGAGACGTTCCCAGGCGGCCGGTCCGCGCGCTCAGCGGATCAGGGGCGGCCCATGCCGCGGTACTCCCAGCCGGCCTGCGTCCACAGTGTGGAGTCGAGGCAGTTGCGCCCGTCGACCACCTTGCGGCCGTTCGCCAGCTCGCCCAGGGCCACCGGGTCGGCGTTGCGGAACTCGGCCCACTCGGTGAGCACGCAGACCAGGTCGGCGCCGCGGACGGCGTCGTTCATCGTCTCCTCGTACGTCAGCTCGGGCACCGCCCGGCGCGCGTTCTCGACCCCCTGCGGATCGAACACGTGCACGTCGGCGCCGGCCTTGCCGAGCAGCGAGGCGACCGCGAGCGCCGGCGCGTCGCGTACGTCATCGGTGTTGGGTTTGAACGTGGCGCCGAGCACCGCGACCCGCGTGCCGGACAGGTCCGGGCCGGCCGGCCCGGAGCGGCGGCCGAGCAGCTCGGCGGCGAGCTGCACGACGCGGCTGCGGCGGCGCTGGTTGATCAGGTCGACCTCGTGCAGGAAGCGCAGCGCCTCACCGGCGCCCAGCTCCTGCGCGCGGGCCTGGAACGCGCGGATGTCCTTGGGCAGGCAGGCACCGCCGAAACCGAGCCCGGCCTGGAGGAACCGGTTGCCGATGCGCGGGTCGTAGCCGATCGAGCGGGCGAGCTGGGTGACGTCGCCGCCGGCCGCCTCGCAGACCTCGGCCATCGCGTTGATGAAGGAGATCTTGGTGGCGAGGAACGCGTTCGCGGCGACCTTGACCAGCTCGGCGGTCGCGAAGTCGGTGACCACCAGCGGCACCTCGCGGTCCTCGGTGGCGGCCAGGTCGAAGACGCCCTTGTGGGCGGCGAACAGCATGCCGTTGGCCCACTCGCTCTTGACGCCGACCACGATCCGGTTCGGACGCAGCACGTCGTCGACGGCGAAGCCCTCCTGGAGGAACTCGGGGCTCCACGCCACCTCGACGCCGAGGTCGGCCGGGGTGTGCTTGCCGACGAGCTGCTCCACCCACTCGGCGGTGCCCACCGGCACGGTGGACTTGCCGACGATCAGCGCCTTGCGGGTCAGGTGCTGGGCGAGGCTGGTCACGGACGCCTCGACGTACGACAGGTCGGCGCCCATCCCGTCGGCCCGCTGCGGGGTGCCGACGCAGATGAAGTGGACGTCGCCGAAGTCGGCGGTCTCCTGGATGTCGGTGCTGAACCGCAGCCGGCCGGCGGCGAGGTTGCGCCGCAGCAGCTCGTCGAGGCCCGGCTCGTGGATCGGCACCTCGCCGGCGTTCAGCTTGGCGATCTTGTCGGCGTCCACGTCGAAGCCGAGCACCTCGTAGCCCAGCTCCGCATAGCAGATGGCGTAGGTCGCACCGAGGTAGCCGGTGCCGAGGAAGGTCACCCGCGGGCGGGCGGCGCCGGACGGCGGGGTCACCGCGGCGATGGCGGGCATCGGCTGGGTGTTCGGGTACGGAATCGTCACGCCTGTCTTCTCCGCTCGCACTGGCGGCGCTTCCACGCGTCGCATTCTGCTGGGGCGCCGAGGCCGGGCACCGAGGGAACTGGATGTCTGCTGTGAGGGTAATGGGGTCGGGCGGGCGAGGCTCGGGCGCGAGCCTACCCGCCGGTAAGGTTCGGCCGGGGCCGGTGGCTATCCTTCAGTTTGCGGCAGTCGTCGGCCCCCGGGCGGCACAGACTGCGCATGATAGCGGTGAAAGGGGAGGGCCGACATGGCCGCAGAGCAGTCGTTCGACGTCTACCGGTTGCCGGAGGAGCACGAGGCGATCCGGGAGGCGGTCCGTGAGGTCTGTGCGGCCAAGGTGGCTCCGCACGCCGCCGAGGCGGATGAGACAGGTGAGTTCCCCAAGGCGTCCTACGAGGCCCTGCGCGCCGCCGACTTCCACGCCCCGCACATCCCGGTCGAGTACGGCGGCGCCGGCGCTGATGCCCTGGCCACGGCCATCGTGATCGAGGAGGTGGCCCGGGCCTGCGCGTCGTCCTCGCTGATCCCGGCGGTGAACAAGCTGGGCACCATGCCGCTGCTGCTGGCCGGCTCCGAGGAGCTGAAGCGCAAGTACCTCACCCCGGTCGCGGCCGGGGAGGGCATGTTCTCCTACTGCCTCTCGGAGCCCGAGGCGGGCAGCGACGCCGCCTCGATGACCACGAAGGCGGTACGTGACGGAGACCACTGGGTGCTGAACGGCGTGAAGCGGTGGATCACCAACGCGGGCGTGTCCGAGTACTACACCGTGTTCGCCGTGACCGATCCCACAGCCCGGTCCCGGGGCATCTCCGCGTTCGTGGTGGAGAAGTCCGACCCGGGCGTCAGCTTCGGCGCCCCGGAGAAGAAGCTCGGCATCAAGGGCTCGCCCACCCGCGAGGTCTACTTCGACAACGTCCGGATCCCCGCCGACCGCATGATCGGCGCCGAGGGCACCGGCTTCGCCACCGCGATGAAGACGCTGGACCACACCCGGGTCACCATCGCCGCCCAGGCGGTCGGCATCGCGCAGGGCGCGCTGGACTACGCCAAGGGCTACGTCCAGGAGCGCAAGCAGTTCGGCAAGCCGGTCGCCGACTTCCAGGGCATCCAGTTCATGCTCGCCGACATGGGCATGAAGCTGGAGGCGGCGCGGCAGCTCACGTACGCCGCCGCCGGCAAGTCCGAGCGCGGCGACGCGGACCTGACCTACTTCGGCGCGGCCGCCAAGTGCTTCGCGTCCGACGCCGCCATGGAGATCACCACCGACGCGGTCCAGCTGCTCGGCGGCTACGGGTACACCCGCGACTACCCGGTCGAGCGGATGATGCGGGACGCCAAGATCACCCAGATCTACGAGGGCACCAACCAGGTGCAGCGCATCGTCATGGCGCGTCAGCTGCTCAAGGGCTGACGAGCGACGTTCGGGCGGGCGGGCCGGTCACGTACCGGCCCGCCCGCAATCGTTCAGCGGCTCTCGGTGCCCTCCGGCCGGCCCGCGCCGCGCGGGGGCGCGGACCACGGCGACTCGCCGCCGGTGCGGCGGGGCAGCGGTTCGGTGGGGGACTCGGGGTACGCCAGCGTTAGCGGCGGCGTGTCCGGGTCCTTCGCCGGCGCCGGCGGCCAGTCGGTGAGCGTCGGCTTGTGCTCCACCGGTGTGACGGCCGGGGTCAGCTCCGCCTCGGCCGTCGCGGGTGTGGCGGGACGCCGCCAGCGGCTCGTGCTGAACACGGCCATCAGCAGCAGCACCCCGATGAGGAACAGCGTGCCGTTGTCCAGCGGGTCGCGCAGCGGCAGCGGGTCACCGAGCAGCTTCAGGTCGTCCGGCACCCGGTCCCGCACGCTGAACGGCGCGACGAACAGCCCGACGTACGGGACCGCGAGCAGCAGGCCGGCCGCCAGCGGGCCGAACGGCGAGAAGCGCAACGTGCCGAGCAGGCCGAGCAGGATGCCGGCGACGCCCAGATAGACGGCCGGCTCGATCAGGTTCGGCGTGCTGTACGTCCCGATCTCCACCCAGCGGTCGACGGTCCGCTCAGATCCGTCCTGACCGAGCGTGACGAGCACCCAGGTGACGGGCGCCACCGCCAACCCGGCGAGGAAGCTCCAGAGATGTCGCATCCGCGCACCGTACCGTTTTCGGCATGACAGATCATCCCGCGGTCCCGCCGGGTAAGCCGACCTCGTACTCCCGCGTCACGCTCAGTCGCATCATGACCGCGGTCGATGTCAATCTGTACGGGACCGTGCACGGTGGGGTACTGATGAAATTCGTGGACGACGTTGCCGGAGCGGCCGCGGCGCGGCACAGCGGCGGCACCGCGGTGACCGCGTCCATCGACGAGATCGTCTTCTCCGAGCCGGTCCGGGTGGGCGATCTGGTGCACGCCCACGCCCAGATCAACTGGACCGGCCAGACCTCGATGGAGGTCGGGGTGAAGGTGGTCGCCGAGCGCTGGGACTCGGCCGAGGAGGAGCCGGTCCGGGTCGCCACCGCGTACCTGGTGTTCGTGGGCGTCGACGTGGGTGGCACGCCCCGGCCGGTCCGCCCGGTGCTGCCCGAGACGCCGGACGACGAGCGCCGCTTCCGGGAGGCCGAGATCCGGCGCGCGCACCGGCTCGCCCGGCGCCGCGCGATCCAGGCCCACCGCGCCGGCTGACGGGTGCCCGCCCACACCGGTGCGGGGTGCGGGGTGTGGGCGGGGCACGCCCCGTACGGCGCCCCCGGCGCGGACAATGGCGGCACGAGGTAGGGCAAGATGGCGCCACGGCTCCGGCACACCGTCGTGGCGGGCCCAGGGGAGGGTGGAACAGTGGCTGACGTGCTGTGGACGCCGCCGGCGGACGTGCGGGAGCGGTCCCGGATCGGTGACTACCTGCGCTGGCTGGCCGAGCACCGCGGGCTGGAGTTCGCCGACTACGACGCGCTGTGGCAGTGGTCGGTGACCGACCTGGACGCGTTCTGGCGTTCGATCTGGGACTACTTCCAGGTGGTCGCGCACACCCCGCCGACCGCCACGCTCACCGACCGGGCCATGCCGGGCACCCGCTGGTTCCCCGGCGCGACGCTCAACTACGCCGAGAACGTGCTGCGCATGCCGGGTCTGGGCGACGACGACCCGGCGGTGATCGCGCACGGTCAGACGCGCGCGCCGGAGACGCTCACCGCCGCCGAGCTGCGCGAGCGGGTCCGCCGGGTGGCGGCCGGGCTGCGCCGCCTCGGCGTGGGACCGGGCGACCGGGTGGCCGCGTACGCGCCGAACATCCCGGAGACGTACGTCCTGCTGCTCGCCACGGCCAGCCTGGGCGCGATCTTCTCCTCCTGCGCGCCCGAGTTCGGCACCCGCAGCGTCACCGACCGCTGGCAGCAGATCGAACCGACGGTCCTGGTCGCCGTGGACGGCTACCGGTACGGCGACAAGCCTGTCGACAGGCGCGCCGAGGTGGCCGCGATCCGGGCCGCGCTGCCGTCGCTGCGGCACACGGTCGCCATCGCGTACCTCGATCCGGACGGCCCGGCCCCCGACGGCGCGCTGCCGTGGGCGGAGCTGGCGGCGCCGACGGACGAGCCGTTGACGTTCACGCCGGTGGCGTTCGACCACCCGCTCTACGTGCTCTACTCCTCCGGCACCACGGGCCTGCCCAAGCCGATCGTGCACGGCCACGGCGGCATCCTGCTGGAACACCTCAAGATGCTGGCGCTGCACCACGACCTGGGCCCGTCCGACCGGTTCCTGTGGTTCACCACGACCGGCTGGATGATGTGGAACTTCCTGGTCTCGGGCCCGGCGGTGGGCGCGGCGATCGTGCTGTTCGACGGCAACCCGGGCAACCCCGACCTGGGCGCGCTGTGGCGGCTGGCCGCCGACACCGGCACCACGTACTTCGGCACGTCCGCGCCGTTCCTGCTGGCCTGCCGCAAGGCCGGCCTGGTGCCGCGCGAGGTCGCCGACCTGTCCGCGGTGCGCGGCCTCGGCTCGACCGGCGCGCCGCTGCCGGCCGAGGGCTTCACCTGGGTGTACGAGAACGTGAGCGACCGCCTCCAGCTCCAGTCGCTGTCCGGCGGCACCGACGTGTGCACCGGGTTCGTCGGCGGCGTGCCGCTGCTGCCGGTGTACGCGGGGGAGATCGCCTGCCGGGCGCTGGGCGCGAAGGTGGAGGCCCGCTCGGCCGACGGCAGCGCGGTGATCGGGCAGCTCGGCGAGCTGGTGATCACCGAGCCGATGCCGAGCATGCCGGTCGGGTTCTGGAACGACCCGGACGGCGCGCGCTACCGGGAGGCGTACTTCGAGGTCTATCCCGGGGTGTGGCGGCACGGCGACTGGATCACGGTGAACGAGCGCGGCGGGTGCGTGATCACCGGCCGGTCCGACGCCACGCTCAACCGGGGCGGCGTACGCCTCGGCACCGCCGAGTTCTACTCCGTGGTCGAGGGGCTGGACGAGGTGGTCGACTCGGTGGTCGTGCACCTGGAGGACGACGAGGGCGGCGCGGGTGAGCTGCTGCTGTTCGTGGTGCTGGCCGAGGGCCTGGAACTCGACGACGACATGCGTAAGAAGATCTGCCGGGAGCTGCGTACGGCGCTGTCGCCGCGGCACGTGCCGGACGAGATCCACCAGGTCCGGGCCGTGCCCCGCACGCTGAGCGCGAAGAAGCTGGAGGTGCCGGTCAAGAAGATCCTGACGGGTACCCCGGTGGACAGCGCGGCGGCCAAGGGCGCCCTGGCCAACCCCGAGTCCCTGACGGCGTTCGCCGCCCTGGCCCAGCGCCGGGCCACCACCGACACCCCCGTCTCCCCTCGCTGACGCTGGAGGGTCAGCGCAGGGTGTGGGTGGTCTTCTCGGTTTCGGCGCGGGAAGGCAGGCGGGCCGGGTCGGGGTGGGCGCACGCGACCACGCTCGCGCCTGCCGTGAGCGGGGTGAGCAGCCAGTCGACCGGGTCGGGGTGGGTGGTCACGTCTACCAGGAGGCGGTCGCCCTGGGTCAGGCCCAGCTCGATCGCGCGCGCCCGCGCGCGGGCCAGCAGCGCCGCGTCCCCGTCCCCGGCGGCCGGGTACGGCGTGAAGTGGTCACCGTGCCCGCGTACCGCCCCGACGAAGTCGGTGCAGCCCGCCGGCACCTGCCGCATCGGCAGCGCGAACGGGTCGAGCGCCAGCGCGTACCGCTCGCCGGCCGGCCACCCGGCCGCCTCGTCGACCCGGTCGACGGCCACGAACAGCGCCTCCACCGGCCCCGGCGTGCCGGTCACCGTCAGCTTCGCCGACCAGCAGCCGAGCAGCACTGCGGCGGTCTGCCAGTGCGGCGGCAGCAGCACCCCGGCCGTGTCGCCGGGCGCGGCGCCCACCTCGTCGGTGAGCAGGTTCGCGGTCTTCGCCACCCAGTTCGCGAGCGTCGCCCCGGAAAGTTCGGTGCGCTCGCCGGTGGCGTCGTCGTACCAGGTCAGCAGCGGTCGGGTGGGGTCGGTCGCGATCGCGTCGGCGAACACCCGGGCAATGTTGTCGGCCATCGGCGCGAACGATACGCGCCCCGCGTGCGTACTCGATGACAACGACAAGTCGGCGTACCGTCGGGTCGCGGTCAGCGCCTTCCGCCGGGCCCGGCGTAGGCTTGCCGAGAGTGTTCTTCCCCACAACTGCGCCACCTGAGGAGTCGCCCCGTGACCGCCGGTCGCCCGCCCCGCGTTCTCATCGACGCCACGAGTGTCCCCGCCGACCGTGGCGGCGTCGGTAGATACGTCGACGGACTGCTCGGCGCGCTGGGCCGGGTCTGCGGCACCAGCGTCGACCTGGCCGTGGTCAGCCTCCGCACCGACCTGGAGCGCTACACCCGGATGCTGCCCGGCGCGGAGGTGATCCCCGCCCCGGCGGCGGTCGCGCACCGGCCGGCGCGCCTGGCCTGGGAGCAGACCGGCCTGCCGCTGCTGGCCCAGCAGGTCGGCGCCGAGGTGCTGCACTCGCCGTTCTACACCTGCCCGCTGCGCGCCGGCTGCCCGGTGACTGTGACCGTGCATGACGCGACCTTCTTCACCGAGCCGGAGCACTACGACAAGTCGCGCCGGACGTTCTTCCGCAGCGCGATCAAGACGTCGCTGCGCCGGGCCGGCCGGGTGATCGTGCCGAGCAAGGCGACCCGCGACGAGCTGATCCGGCTGCTGGACGCCGACCCGACCCGGATCGACGTCGCCTACCACGGCGTCGACCAGGACGCGTTCCACGCGCCCGGTGACGAGGAGAAGGCACGTGTCCGGGCCCGCCTGGGCCTCGGCGACAGCAGCTACATCGCGTTCCTCGGGGCGAAGGAGCCGCGCAAGAACGTACCCAACCTGATCCGCGGCTGGGCCCGGGCGGTGGCCGACCGGCCGAACCCGCCCGCGCTGGTGGTGGCCGGCGGCCAGGGCCACGACGACGACATCGACCGCGCGGTGGCCGAGGTCCCGTCGCACCTGCGGCTGCTGCGCCCGGGTTACCTGCGCTACGCCGACCTGCCCGGCTTCCTCGGCGGCGCGCTGGTGGCGGCCTACCCCTCGTACGGCGAGGGCTTCGGCCTGCCGATCCTGGAGGCGATGGCGTGCGCCGCCCCGGTGCTCACCACGCCGCGCCTGTCCCTGCCCGAGGTGGGCGGCGACGCGGTGGCCTACACCAGCGAGGACCCGGACCAGATCGC
Organism: Micromonospora sp. Mcm103; assembly: GCF_024519755.1. Lineage (NCBI taxonomy): Bacteria > Bacillati > Actinomycetota > Actinomycetes > Micromonosporales > Micromonosporaceae > Micromonospora > Micromonospora sp. Mcm103. The sequence goes on along the minus strand of NZ_JALJRJ010000003.1, from coordinate 78,368 downwards.
CACCGACCTGGCCGCCCTGCTGGACGACGAGCAGCGGCGGCTGTCCCTGGCCAAGGCCGGTTTCGACAGGGCCAAGGAGTTCACCTGGGAGTCCAGTGCCGAGGTCCACATCGCGGCGTGGCGACGGGCCCGGTCCTGAGCGCCGGCTGCCGGTCCCGGGCGACCGACCGTGACGGCTCGCCCGCTTCGGGCATGATGTGCTGATGTTCTACGCCGTCATCCCGGCGGGCGGCAGCGGCACGAGGTTGTGGCCGTTGTCCCGTGCCGGCCATCCCAAATTCCTCCACCCGCTGACCGGCACCGCCGCCTCGCTGTTGCAGGCCACCGTCGACCGGTTGTCGCCGTTGACCACTCCGGAGCGCACGCTCGTGGTCACCGGTGCCGCGCACGCCGCGGCGGTGGCTCGGCAACTGGCTGGCCTGCCGGAGGAGAACATCCTGGTCGAGCCGTCGCCGCGGGACTCCTGCGCCGCGATCGCGCTGGCCGCGGCGGTGATCGCCACCCGGACCCCGGACGCGGTGATGGGCTCGTTCGCCGCCGACCACCTGATCGGCGACCCGGCCCGGCTGGCCGAGGTGGTACGGCAGGCCATCCGGGGCGCGGAGCAGGGGCTGCTGATGACTGTGGGCATCACCCCGACGCGTCCGGAGACCGGCTACGGCTACCTGGAGACCGGTGAGCCGGTGGGTGACGGCACGCTGCGCCCGGTACGCGAGTTCAAGGAGAAGCCGGCCGCCGAGGTGGCCGAGGTGTACGTCCGTTCCGGGCGGCACCTCTGGAACGCCAGCATGTTCGTCTGGCGGGTGGACGTCTTCCTGTCCGAGCTGGCCCGCCAGCAGCCGGAGCTGCACGCCGGGATCACCGCCATCGCGGCGGCCTGGGGCACCCCGGAGCAGGACGACGTGCTCGGCCGGATCTGGCCGACGCTGCCCCGGATCTCGGTCGACTACGCGGTGATGGAGGGCGCGGCGACTGCGGGCCGGGTGGGTACGGTGCCCGGCGACTTCGGCTGGAACGACGTGGGTGACTTCCACACGCTCGGCGAGGTGCTGCCCGCCGACGGCGCCGGCAACGTGGTGCTGGGCGGGGACGCCAAGCCGGGCGTGCTGCTGCACGACACCACAGGCACCGTGGTGGTGCCGCACTCCGGCCGGCTGGTGGCGACCGTCGGGGTGCACGACCTGATCGTCGTGGACACCCCGGACGCGCTGCTGGTCTGCCCGCGCGACCGCGCGCAGGACGTGAAGAAGATCGTGGACGAGCTGAAGGAACGCGGCGAGGAGGGCCTGGTCTGATCCGCCGGGCCGCCGGAGGGGGCACGCGTCCGGCCGCCCGGCGCGGTACCGGCGCTCAGCCGCCGGCGTGGCGGGCCAGCACCGCGAGCGCCGGCGGCACGAGCTGGGCGGTGGCGTGGGCGAGCGGCTCGGGCAGCCGGTCCGGCGGGAACCAGCCGAGCGCCTCGGATTCCGCGCTGACCCGCTCGACCGCGCCCGCCGGGGCCAGGGCGGCGTACCGGACGTCGTAGTGGAACGACCCGCCCTGGCAGGTGACCTCGTGGATGTCCACGTCGATCGGCTCCGGCTCGACGGTCAGGCCGGTGATGCCGGACTCCTCGGTGGCCTCGCGCAGAGCGGCGGCCGCGAGCGTCCGGTCGCCGGGCTCGCAGTGCCCGCCGAGCTGCATCCACCTGCGGATCTTGCCGTGCAGGCAGAGCAGCACCCGGCCGTCCGGGTCGAGCACCAGCGCGCTCGCCGTGACGTGCCCGGCGCGGTGCGTCCGGCTCATCGCGACCGGCCCGTCGGCCAGCAGCGCCAGCGTGCGGTCCCGGGCGGCGCCCGCGGCGGGGCTGGTCGCCGTCCAGCGGCTCAGCGTCGCGACGGCGTCGGCGTGCAGTTCGGTGTACGAGGTGAGGTCGGGCACCCGGACACTCTACGAGCGCCGCCTCCGTACCCTGGCGCGGTGACCCTGCGACTCGTCGAGTTCCTGGTGGCCGGCAACGAGGCAAGCGACCTCCTGCCGGTGCGGTCGGCCACGCTGCTGCGGGCGCACGGCGCGCGCCGCGGCTTCTGGACCGTGCTGGACGAGGGGCCGGTCGAGCAGTGCCTGGCGCTGCTGCTGGAACGCGACGACGGCCACTGGGAGGCGCACCACGTGGCCGCCGACGCGGGCCCGGAGAACGGCCGCACCGAGGACGGCGAGGCGCTGGCCCACCACGACGGCTGGGTGTACGTCTTCGGCTCGCACTTCGGGTCCAAGCGCGGCCCGCTGCGGCCCCGGCGCGCGTTCGTGGCCCGGTTCCGGGAGGACGACGCGGTGGCCGGGCCGCTGCCGGTGCACGTGGTGCGCAACCGCTTCCGGCTGCACCGGGCGGTGAACGACGCGCTCGCCGCGGCCCCGCTGACGCTGCTGCCGGCCGGCGACCGGGTCCGGGAGCGGTTCATCGTGGAGACGCTGGCCCGGGGTACCGCCCGCGCCAAGAGCTGGGTGACCCGGCTGGCCGCCGACGACCTGCCGGTCAACGTGGAGGCGGCGGCGTTCACCCCGGCCGGTACGGCGCTGCTGGGCCTGCGGTTCCCGGTGACCGCCGCGGGGGAGCCGGTCTACGTCGAGCTGGCCGGCGTACCGGAGATGTTCGACGACCCGGAGCACTCGGGTGACCTGCGGGCGCTCGGGGCGTACGCGCTGACCGGGGTGACGCCGCCCGGCGCGCTCGCCGGCTTCCGCGCGATCACGCCGACCGGCGACGGCGGATATGCGGCGGTGACCGGGTCGATCGACGCGCTGGGCAAGGGTTCGGTGCTGCTTGACGACCACCCGCACGGCGGTGAGGTGACCTCCCGGCACGTGCGGTTCCGGCACGACGCGGGCGGGGACGCCCTGGTGGCGGGGGAGGTGGTCGCGGAGCTGGCGCCGTTCCACCACGTGGAGGGGCTGGCCGAGCTGGCGGGACGCTGCTATTACGTCACCGACGAGGACCATCGGGTGGCGCTCTGGATCGGATGAGCGAGGGCCGGGCGGCACCCCTGCGACTGAAGTCGCAGACCCTCGTGGTGCCACCCGGCCACGCCCGTCAGCCGGCGTCCGGGTCGATGTTGCGCCCCGGCGTCGGCAGGCAACAGAGAGTTTGCCCAACCCGCCCGCCCGCCGTCGAGGTTTTTCACCTGACGCTTAAAGATGGAGATTAGTGCCGGCGGGTACAGTGCGAAGTGTGGCTGGCACCCCCGCCGTCCGCACGGGAGCAATCCATGTTGAAGATCATTTTCTCGGGCGAGGACGTCCTGCGGACCCGGGTCGCACCGGCCGCGGACCCGCTCTGGGAGCTGGTCCTCAGCCTGCACCTGCTCCAGGGGCGCAGCCGGGACCCGATGATGACCACGTGGCGGCGCACCGTGGCGCACGGACTGCGGACCGACACCGACGCCGAGCAGTACCGGCTGCTGCTCGCGCTCAACCCACCGCGCGGCTACTTCCCCGACTTCCTCACCCCGTCCGCCAGCCGGGAGGGCATCGAGGCCGGGCTGGACGCCGTCCGGGGCACCCCTGTGGACATGCTGCGCCGCGACCTGACGCGGCTGGCCGGGGAGACAGCGCTGCCGTCGTCGGCCACCGCGCTCGCCCGCGGCGAACCGGAGACGCTGCACCACCTCACCGACGCCATGGCCCGCTACCAGTCGCTGGCGGTCACGCCCTACTGGGCCCGGGTGCAGGCGGCGGTCGAGGCGGACCGCGCCCGGCGTGCGCGTGCCATGCTCGACGGCGGCGCCGAAGGGCTGCTGGCCAGCCTGCGGCCGAACATGCGCTGGGTCTCGGGCGTGCTTGAGGTGCTCGACTACCCGGACACGCGGGAACTGCACCTGGACGGCCGGGGGCTGCTGCTCGTGCCGTCGTTCTTCTGTTCGCGTACGCCGGTGGCGCTCGTCGACCCGACGCTGCCGCCGGTGCTGGTCTACCCGGTGGACCGGCTCGCCGGCCTGACGCCCGCGTCCGGCGCCGCCGCGTCACCGCAGGGCGAGGCGCTCGCCGCCCTGCTCGGCCGTACCCGCTCCCGGGTGCTCCAGGCCGCCGACGAGGGCTGCACCACCGGCGAGATGGCCCGCCGGCTGCGCATCTCCGCCGCCGCGGCCAGCCAGCACACCACGGTGCTGCGCAACGCGGGACTGCTGGTCAGCCAGCGTGACCGCAACACCGTCCTGCACACGCTCACCCCGTTGGGCCGGGCCGTCCTCGACGCCTGAGCACGCCCGCCGGAGTCAGAGCGCCAGCGTGGCGCTCGCGGCGCTGCCGGACGGGGGCGGGAGCAACGTCGAGTCGATCCCCTCCGCGGCCAGCGCGGCGCGCAGGCGTTGCAAATCCGCGCCGAACCGGACCAGGTCCGCCCGGTCGACCGGGGTGGGCGCCGCGCCGAGCAGCAGGCCGGTGGCCGAGGCGGGCCAGCCGGGCACCGTCGCGGCCAGTCCGTCGCGTACCTCGTCGTCGGTGACGTGGGTGAAGACGGTGCCCGGCGCGACCACGTCGGCCACCGCCTCGATCGCCCGCCGCACCGCGTCCGCATCGGCGGGCTCGGGGCCGACCCGGTCCGCGAGCGTCGCCGCCGCCCGCAGACCGGCGGCGCGCGCCTCGGCCGTGCCGAGCGAGAACAGGTCCATCGAGGCGTCGCGCACCAGCGTGCGGGCGCCCTCGTCGTCGTCCCGGGTCGCGGCGAGGTAACCCCGCACCACGGCGACCGGCACCTGGTCGCACTTGCCCTTGATCAGCTCACCGGCCGCTGCCAGCTCGTCGACCACCGCCATCTGGGTGACGAACAGCTCGTTGCCGTACGGGTCGACCTCGCCCCGGTGGTCGCGGATCGCCGGCATGCCGGCGACCCCGAGCGCCACGTCGGTCAGTCCGTTGCGCCACGGCCGGCCCATCGTGTCGCTGACGATCACCGCCACGTCGAGGCCGTACCTGTCGCGCAGCGCGGCGCGCAGCGCCCGGGCGGACGCGTCCGGGTCGACGGGCAGCAGGACCAGCCGGGTCTTGTCCACGTTCGAGGCGTCGATGCCGGCGGTAGCCATCACGAACCCGTGGTGGGTCTGCACGATCCGGGTCGCGCCCCGCGTCGCCACCACCCGGGCGGTCTCCCCGGCCAGGATGCGGTCCCGCTCGGCGAGCCGTTCCGGGCCGTCGGCCGGCACGTCGACCAGCCGGCCCTCCGCCTTCGACACGATCTTGCTGGTGACCACCAGGACGTCGTGGTCGCGCAGCCAGGGCGCCGCACCGGTGATCAGCGCCGCCAGGTCGTCGCCCTCGGTCACGTCGCCGATGCCCTGCACCGGCAGGATCTCCAGCCTCACATCAACTCCAGCGCGGCGCGCACCATCGCGGCGGTCGCCGCCTCGTCGGTCATCCGCAGCGGCGCGGCGCGGACGGTCACGTCCGGCACCACGGTGCCCTCGTCCTCCGGCGCGACCAGCCAGCCGTCGAGCAGGCCGCCCGCCGGCCGGGCGCCGTAGAGGCCGCCCACGCCGGCCGCGCTGCACTCCACGCCGAGCACGGCGAGGCAGCGGTCGGCCATGCCGCGTACCGGCGCGCCGCCGATGATCGGCGACACCCCGATCACCGGGGCCGGCCCGCCGGTCACCGCGTCGCGCAGACCGGGCACCGCCAGCACCGGCGCGATGCTCACCACCGGGTTGCTCGGCGCGATCAGCACCACGTCCGCGGCGGCGATCGCCTCGACCACGCCGGGCGCGGGCTTCGCCGCGTCGGCACCGACGAAGACGAACCGGTCGGTGGGTACGCCTGCTCGATGGCGAACCCACCACTCCTGGAAGTGGATCGCCCGCCGGCCCTGCTCGTCGGTGACGACGGCGTGGGTCTCCAGGCGGTCGTCGGTGGCGGGCAGCAGCCGTACGCCCGGCTGCCAGCGGGCCGCCAGCGCCTCGGTCACCTGGGACAACGGGTAGCCGGCGTTGATCATCTGGGTGCGCACCAGGTGGGTGGCGACGTCCTTGTCGCCGAGGCCGAACCAGCTCGGCTCCGCGCCGTACGCGGCCAGCTCGTTCTTCACCGTCCAGGTCTCGCCCGCCCGGCCCCAGCCGCGCTCCGGGTCGGCGCCGCCGCCGAGCGTGTAGAGCACGCTGTCCAGGTCGGGGCAGACCTTCAGCCCGTGCAGCAGCAGATCGTCGCCGACGTTCACCACGGCGGTCACCTCGGCGCCCACCTCGCGGGCGTACGCCCGCACGCCGAGCAGGAAACGGGCGCCCCCGATGCCGCCGGTCAGTACCACGATGCGCATGGCGTCCATCCTTCCGCACGCGCCGCCATCGATCGTCCGGTGGCCGGAGAGACTACGCTCACTTCGGCAACTGTCCGCTTTCGTCCCCTGGGGGAGTCCGTGACCAGCCCCGCCGAGCCCGCGTCCGGCGACGCCGCGCAGGCCAGCCAGTTGATCAAGCCGTTGCGCGAACTCGCAGCGCTCGTCCTTCTCGGCGCCAACGCCGTGCTTCTCTTCGTCGGCCTGGTGCGCCTGCTGCCGATCGACGACTACAGCACGGCCAGCGGCCGGGCCGGGAGCACGTATTTCACCTTCGTCGGCCTGGAGTCGACGGTCCTGCCGCTGCTCGCCGTCCTGATCGCCACCGCGATCCTCCCGGTCGTACCAAAGGCCAAGCTGATCACGCAGGTGGCGCTCGTCGAGTACGCCGTGTCCGTCGTGTTCGGCGCGCTGACGTTCCTGATCTGGCTGGTCGGCCGGCTCGCCGACGGTGAGGTGCTGGACGCGTTCCTCGGTCTGCTCACCCGCGTGGCGTGGCTGGCGATCTTCGGGGTCGCCGCGTTCGTGGTGTTCAAGATCTGGCGCACGCTCTACTACGTGCCGAAGCCCAAGCCGCAGCCGGGCGTGTACGGCCAGGCCCAGCCCGGCTGGCCGCAGCAGCCGGGTCAGCCCGGCGGCTACCCCGGTCCGGGCGGCTACCCGCAGCAGCCCGGCCCGGGCTTCCCGCAGGCCGGCTCGCCGCCGCCCGGCTGGCCGCAGCAGCCCGGTCCGTACGGCCAGCCGCAGTCGGCGCCGCCGTTCAACACCGCCCCGCCGCATGCGCCGCAGTCCGGCCCGCCGTCCGCCGACCCGCAGGCCGGCGCCCCGTACGGCGGTCCGCAGCAGGCGCCGCAGTACGGCTCGTCGCAGTCGGCGCCGCCGTTCGGCCAGCCGCCGTCGGCCGACCCGACGCAGGCGATCCCGCGCCAGTCCGCCGAGCCGGGCGCGCCGTCGGCCGCCGCCGACGACGAGCGCACCCAGCGGTTCGACCGCGAGGACCCGAACCAGCCCCGCTGAGGTCCGGGCGGCGGGCGACGGAGCATCCTCGCCCGCCGCCACCTCGGGCCCGCCACCAGCCCGCACCGTCCCGCCCGCCGCTGTGCGGGGGACCACCCGGTTCGTCCCGCTGCCCGGATCGCGACCGGGGGCGGGCATCCGGCCGTGCGGCAGCGCCTAGGCTGGGCGGATGGTTGATCGCAGCGACCCCGAACCGACCGAGGCCAGCATCCGGCGGGCACTGGGGCGGGCCGCCACCGGCCGGGCGCTCGACGCCGGCGAGGCGAGCGCGCTGCTGGCCGCTCGCGGGCCGATGCTCGACGACCTGCTCCGGATCGCCGGCGACATCCGCGACGCCGGGCTGCGCGACGCCGGGCGGCCGGGCGTGGTCACGTACTCGAAGAAGGTCTTCATCCCGCTGACCCGGCTCTGCCGGGACCGCTGCCACTACTGCACGTTCGCCACCGTGCCGCACCGGCTGCCCGCCGCCTACCTGGAACGCGACGAGGTGCTGGCGATCGCCCGCGAGGGCGCCGCGCAGGGCTGCAAGGAGGCGCTGTTCACGCTCGGCGACCGGCCCGAGGAGCGGTGGCCGGCGGCCCGCCGTTGGCTGGACGAGCGGGGGTACGACTCGACGCTGGACTACCTGCGCGCCTGCGCGGTGGCGGTGCTGGAGGAGACCGGCCTGCTGCCGCACCTGAACCCGGGCGTGCTCACCTGGTCGGAGCTGCAGCGACTCAAGCCGGTCGCGCCGAGCATGGGCATGATGCTGGAGACCACGGCCACCCGGCTCTGGTCCGAGCCCGGCGGCCCGCACTACGGCTCGCCGGACAAGGAACCCGCGGTACGCCTGCGGGTGCTCGACGACGCCGGCCGGGTCGGAGTGCCGTTCACCACGGGCATCCTGATCGGCATCGGCGAGGACCGGGCCGAGCGGGTCGACGCGATCTTCGCGATCCGCCGGGCGATGCGGGAGTACGGCCACCTCCAGGAGGTGATCGTGCAGAACTTCCGCGCCAAGCCGGACACCGCGATGCGCGGCATGCCCGACGCGGAGCTGCACGACCTGGCCGCCACCGTGGCGGTGGCCCGGGTGCTGCTCGGCCCGAAGGCCCGCATCCAGGCCCCGCCGAACCTCATCGCGGGCGAGTACGACCTGCTGCTGCGCGCCGGCATCGACGACTGGGGTGGCGTCTCCCCGGTCACGCCCGACCACGTCAACCCGGAGCGGCCCTGGCCGCACCTGGACGAGCTGGCGGCGCGTACCGCGAGTGCCGGGTTCACGCTGCGCGAGCGGTTGACCGTCTACCCGGAGTACGTCCGGGCGGGCGAGCCGTGGCTCGATCCGCGCCTGCTGCCGCACGTGAGCGCGCTCGCCGACCCGGCCACCGGGCTCGCGGTCGAGGCGGCCCGCCCGGAGGGACGGCCCTGGCAGGAGCCGGAGGAGGTGTACGGCGGCCGCACCGACCTGCACGTCACCATCGACGTCACCGGCCGTACCGACGACCGGCGGGGCGACTTCGACAGCGTGTACGGCGACTGGGCCGAGGTGGCCGGCAAGGTGGCGCCGGAGGCGCGCGCCGGCGTACCAGTGGGTGGTGGCGCGGACGCCGACCTGCGCGCGGGCCTACGGCTGGCGGCTGGCGACCCGGCGGCGCTGCTGACGCCGGCGCACGAGGCCGAGGCGCTGGCGCTGTTCGGCGCGGACGGCCCGGCGCTGGACGAGCTGTGCCGGCTCGCAGACGACGCGCGCCGGGACGCGGTCGGCGACGACGTGACCTACGTGGTCAACCGCAACATCAATTTCACGAACGTCTGCTACGTGGGCTGCCGGTTCTGCGCGTTCGCCCAGCGGGAGAGCGACGCCGACGCGTTCCGGCTCTCGCTGGAGCAGGTCGCCGACCGGGCCGAGGAGGCGTGGACGGCCGGCGCGACCGAGGTCTGCCTCCAGGGCGGCATCGACCCGAAGATGCCGGTCACCGGTTACGCCGACATCGTCCGCGCGATCAAGGCGCGGGTGCCGGACATGCACGTGCACGCGTTCTCCCCGATGGAGATCGTCACCGCCGCCGCGAAGGCCGGCGTGCCGGTGCGGGAGTGGCTGCTCCAGCTCCGCGAGGCCGGGCTGGACACCATCCCGGGCACCGCCGCCGAGATCCTCGACGACGACGTGCGCTGGGTGCTCACCAAGGGCAAACTGCCGGCCTCCGCCTGGGTCGAGGTGGTGAGCACGGCCCACGAGCTGGGCATCCGGTCCAGCTCCACGATGATGTACGGCCACGTGGACCACCCGGGCCAGTGGCTCGCCCACTTCCGGGTGCTGGCCGGCGTGCAGGACCGTACCGGCGGGTTCACCGAGTTCGTGGCCCTGCCGTTCGTGCACACGAACGCGCCGATCTACCTGGCCGGCATCGCCCGCCCGGGCCCGACCTGGCGCGAGAACCGGGTGGTGCACGCGATGGCCCGGCTGCTGCTGCACGGCCGGATCGACAACATCCAGTGCTCCTGGGTGAAGCTCGGCGACGCGGGCACCGTGGAGATGCTGCGCGGCGGCTGCAACGACCTGGGCGGCACGTTGATGGAGGAGACGATCTCCCGGATGGCCGGCTCGGGCAACGGGTCGGCCCGTACCGAGGAGCAGTTGCGCGCCATCGCGACCGCCGCAGGGCGGCCGTTCCGCAAGCGGACGACCGCGTACGGTCACGCCCGCGCCTGAGGTCGAACCTTTCCCCGCCGCGGCCCGTACCTGTGGATGCCGGCGGCGGTTTCGGCGAGGACCGCCGCCGGTGACCCCGAACCGGGGCCCGGCGGTGTCCGGGCGCCCGGCCCGCTGCGGCGCTGCGGCGCCGGTCCGGAAAGGTTGCCGATGAGCACTGACGAGACCACCGAGGCGCCGAAACGGCGGACCTGGCCGCGGTTGACCCGCAGGCAGACGCTCACCGCCGCGGCGAGCGCGACACTGGGCGCCGCCGCCCTCACCGTGCCGGGCCTGTCCGCCGCGCAGAACGCCCCCACGGCGAGCCGGCGCGACGAGCCGATCGTGGTCCATCTCCGCGACGCCGCGGCCGGCGTCATGGACGTCTTCGTCGGCGCCAACCGGGTCGAGGTACGCGACCGCGGCCTGGCCGACCGCCTGGTGCGCGCCGCCGGCCGGCGCTGATCCCACCCTCCGCCGGCGCGGGCTCCCGGCGCCGGTTCCGACTTCCGTTCCCCCGACGAAGGTGCGTCCGCCATGTCCTCTCACCGCGAGGCCCCGGAGATCGCCAAGGATCCGGTCGCCGACAGTTCCGACCTGTACGCGTTCGTCACGCCGAGCCAGCCGGACACGGTCACGTTGATCGCCAACTACGTGCCGGTGCAGCTTCCCTCCGGCGGCCCGAACTTCTTCGAGTTCGGTGACGACGTCCGGTACGAGATTCACATCGACAACGACGGGGACGGTTATCCGGACGTCACCTATCGTTTCGAATTCACTACCGAGATCACGAACCAGAACAGTTTTCTCTACAACACCGGGCCGATCGAGTCGCTGGAGAGCAAGAACTGGAACCGGCGCCAGTTCTACCGGCTGACCCGGATCGCGGACGGTCGCGCGCGGGTGCTGGCGCACAAACTGCCCTGCCCGCCGTGCAACGTCGGACCGCTGTCCACGCCGAACTACCAGAACCTGGTCCGGCAGGCGACGTTCAAGCTGTCCACCGGCGAGAAGGTGTTCGCCGGGCAACGCGCCGACGGTTTCTTCGTCGACCTGGGCGCGGTGTTCGACCTGGGCACGCTGCGGCCGTTCCAGCAGTTGCACGTCGCCGGCAAGAAGCTGTTCCGGACCGAGGGCGAGCCGGTGAACGCGCTGGACCGGCTCAACGTGCACAGCCTCGCCGTGCAGGTGCCGCTGCGCCAGGTACGCCGCAAGGCGTCCCGCTACGGCTACGCCGACCGTGCCTCGACGATCGGGGTCTGGACCAGCGCGTCCCGCCAACAGGTGCGGGTGCTGGGGGACCGGGTCGCCGCCGACACCGCCGCCGGGCCCTTCACGCAGGTGTCGCGACTCGGTAACCCGTTGTTCAACGAGGTCATCGTGCCGATGTCCAGGAAGGACGTCTGGAACACGCTGCCGCCGTCGGAGGACAAGCGGTTCGCCGGGTTCGTGGAGCGGCCCGAGCTGGCCGGGCTGCTGCCGGCGCTCTACCCGGGCGTGTTCCCCAATCTGGACGCGCTGAACAAGTCCAAGAAGCCGCGTGCCGACCTGGTGGCGATCCTGCTCACCGGCGTCCCGGCCGGACTGATCGACGGCTTCGCCAACACCACAGGCGACGTGCAGGCGGACATGCTGCGGCTGAACACGGCGATCCGGCCCAGCCGTACCCCGGACCGGTTCGGTGTGCTCGGCGGCGACCTGGCCGGCTTCCCCAACGGCCGCCGTCCCGCCGACGACGTGGTGACGATCGCGCTGCGCGCCATCGCCGGGTTGACCGTGCCGCTGGTCGACAAGACGTTCCGGCCGGACGCCGCCGCGGCGGCGGTGACACCGGGCCTGAGCGCGGCCGACGTGACAGCGCCGTTCCTGGCCGACTTCCCGTTCCTCGGCACGCCGTACGACGGGTTCGGCAACCCGCAGGCGAAGAAGTCCTGACGGGAGCCGGCGAATGTCACACCATCACGATCTCGGCCCGTCGGAGGTCGGCAGCGTCGTGCTCGACCTCGGCGGTGACCGGGGCGCGCTGATCATCCACACCGGGCGGGACCTGCACGGCCGGGAGATCGAGATCAGCCGCGTGGACCTCGACGGCCCGCGGACCCACTCCGCCGTACGCGAGCGGCACGTCCGGGACGGGGTGTTCCACAGTGCGGTCTACCCGGATCTGGAGGCGGGTGTGTATACCGTCTGGTGGGACGAGAGTACGTCCGCCGGCGCGATCTCGGTCACCGGTGGGTCGATCGCCGAATTCGTTTGGCCCACCAGCTCACCAGCCCGCTTGGACTGATCCGTCAGTCGCGCCGGGACCCGCGCCCCGTCCACATGATGGACGGGGCGCGGTCGGCGTTGGACGGCTCGACGGGCGGTACCGCGGGAAGCGGGTTACCCTTTGCCCCACCAATTCTGATCTTGGTACGAGCGGCCGGCGGGGGCGTCCGGCCGGCCTGTCGGCGATGCGCCACGGCAGAAAACTTCCGGCAACTCGCCGGGGAGGGCGTTACTCGTCCGGGGTCTGAATCGATAGGGCAGGTTGCGAGGCTACGGGCGACCGGGGCGGTCGTCACGGACGTGTCGGGAGGGCGACTCCATTATCAAGTTTGGCTTGACGGCGCACGCATTACACGCGTGTAATTTGAATGGGGTTGTTCGCACGGAACGCAACAAATGGTGACCGTACGGACAGGCACGCCTTTCGCGTGGGGGGTTGCAGCGGCGAATGACGCCGGTGCGCGACAAGGAGGCAATCGATGGACGGCCAGCTCGAGGTGGCCGACCTGCTCGGGAACGCGCCGGAGTGGCAGGAGCGAGCGCTCTGCTCGCAGACCGACCCGGAGGCGTTCTTTCCCGAGAAGGGCGGCTCGACCCGCGAGGCGAAGCGCATCTGCTCGCGGTGCGAAGTGAAGACGGAATGCCTGGAGTACGCGCTCGGCCACGACGAGCGGTTCGGAATCTGGGGTGGCCTCTCCGAGCGGGAGCGGCGCAAGCTCAAGCGGCGGGTCGCCGCCTGATCCACGTACGGGTCCACGGGCGGTGGGGGCCGCCCGGACCCGGGTCGTCGTCCGGCCGGCGCGTCCGGCCGGGTGGCGGCGCCTGTCCGGCCGGCCCGGTCAGGCCAGCTCGTCCGGGTCGACGCCGAGCAGATTCGCCACCTGCTCGATGATCACGTCGTGCACCAGGTCGGCGAGGTCCTCGCGGTCCATCGCGCGGAACTCCAGCGGCCGCCGGTAGAGCACGATCCGCGGCGGCACCTCCTGGCGGCCGGGCCGCCCCGGCAGCAGCCGGGCCAGCGGCACCTCGCCGTCCTCCAGCACGTCCGAGTCGTAGACGTTCAGATCCGGCGGGACGTCCTCGACCGCGAACTCCACCCCGGCCAGCTCCTTGGCGAACCGGCGTTCGAGCGTCTCCACCGTGTCGAGCACCAGATCGTCGAAGACCTCGGCCTTCGTCCGCGCCAGCGGCACCGTGGCCGGCACCAGCCGCCCGCGCAGCCCGCGACCGTGCCGGTCACGGTGGGTGCGCCGGCCGGAGCCGGGGCGGCGGTTCTGGGGGCTCGTCATGACGGACAGGGTAGCCCGGGCCGGCGGTCCACCCGCCGTCGCGCGGCCGACCGGCGCGCCGGTGTGCCGATCGGCGGAATTGTGATCACCATGACGGGCGTGTCGTAACGCGAAGCGGTGCGCCGGACCCGGTAATGGGGATACCCTGCCGCCGTGAGGTCACCACGGCGCTGCTCCCGTAACGGCTGCCCCCGGCAAGCGGTCGCCACACTGACCTATGTCTACAACGAGTCGACGGCGGTGGTGGGCCCGCTCGCCGCGTTCGCCGAACCGCACACGTACGACCTGTGTGAGCCGCACGCCCGTAGCCTGACCGCCCCGCGGGGCTGGGACGTGGTGCGGCACGAGGGCGAGTTCGAGCCGCCGCCGCCCACCACCGACGACCTGGTGGCGCTGGCCGAGGCGGTACGCGAAGCCGCCCGCCCCGCCCCGCCGCGTCCCCCGGAGGACGAACCCACCACCAAGCCCCAGACCCCCCAGCAGGGCCGCCGGGGCCACCTCCGGGTCATCCCGCCCCACCACTGAACGACCCCGCCCCGGACCCTCCATCGGTCGATCATGAAGGTCCCGCTGGTCGGCCAAGTGCACGGACCAACGGGCGCCCGCCGGCCGGTCTCGGCCAGGTCGTCCGGGGTGGCGGGCGGGAGGCCCAGGATCGGGCTGACCGGCCCGTCGACGTCCGCGCCACCCTCGGCCGGCGCGACCGCCGTGGCCCGGCCAGACCAAGGTCAACACCAGTACGGGGAAGTGGCGCCATCCAGGCCACCCGGACCCCACCACCACCCCGAACTGGTGTCGATCATGAAACCCGGGCGCACCGGGGTCAGTGGCCCAGGAAGCGGGTGAAGAGATCGGCTCGGCGGGACGGGCGGGACGTGCGGTGCTCGCTCTTGTCGGCTGAGGACATGATCTTCAGGCCGGCGTTCATGGCGAGCCAGCGCAGCGGCTCCGGTTCCCAGTGGGGGGAGCGGTGCCCGACCCAGGGCAGCGCCGTGAGGTCGCTGTCCACGCCCCGGATCAGGTCGGCGAGCGTACGGCCGGCGAGGTTGCTGGTGCCGACGCCGTCACCGACGTAGCCGCCGGCCCAGGCCAGACCGGTACGGCGGTCCAGCCCCACCGACGCGGCCCAGTCCCGGGCCACGCCGAGCGGTCCGCCCCAGGCGTGCGTCACCGGCACGTCCGGCCCGAGCACGGGGAACAGTTCCCCGAGCGCCCGGCGCAGCGCCGCGAACACCCGGGGCTCCCGGTCGAAGCCCTGCCGGACCCGGGAGGCGTAGTGGTAGGGCGCGCCCCGCCCGCCGAACGCGAGCCGGCCGTCGGCGGTGCGCTGGCCGTACACGATGACGTGCCGGTAGTCGGAGAACGTCTCCCGCTGCGCCAGCCCGATCCGTGCCCAGGTCTCCTCGGGCAGCGGCGGGGTGGCCACCATCAGCGAGTAGACAGGTGCCACCGCACGCCGCTGGCCTGGTAGCCCCGGCGTGTAGCCCTCCGTCGCACGCACCACCACGGGCGCCCGGACCACGCCCGCCGCTGTCACCGCCACGCCCGGCCGCAGCGCGGTCACCGTTGTGCGCTCGTGGATGCGTACGCCCCGGCGCTCCACCGCCCGGGCCAGACCCCGGACCAGCTTCGCCGGGTGCACGGCGGCGCAGTGCGGGGTGTACGTGCCGCCGCGTACCCCCTCGGCGTTGCACCGCGCGGCGGCCTCGCCGGCGTCGAGCAGCGTCAGGTCGTCGTCGGTCAGCCCGTGCGCGTGGGCCTGGGCGACCTCGGCGCGGGCCCGCTGGAGCTGGGCCTCGCCGCGGGCGAGCGTCACCGTGCCGCCGGCCTGCCAGTCGCAGTCGATGCCCTCGGCGGCGGCGACCCGCCCCACCTCGGCGACCGTGTCGTGCATGGCCCGCTGCATGGCCAGTGCCCGGTCCCGGCCGTGCCGCCGGGCCAGCGCCGGCAGCGAGGTGGGGAACAGTGCCGAGCACCAGCCGCCGTTGCGCCCCGACGCGCCGTACCCGGCGATCTCCCGCTCCAGCACGACGACGCGCAACGTGGGATCGGCCTGGGCCAGGTAGTACGCCGTCCACAGCCCGGTGTACCCGGCGCCCACGATCGCCACGTCGGCGTCCGTGTCGCCGGGCAACCCGGGTCGCGGTGTCAGCGGTTCGTCCAGGCCGGACAGCCAGTACGACAGCTGCTGGTATCCCGTCATCGGCGTCAGAGCCGCGACCACGCCTCGGTCAGCACCGCGCGCAGGATCTGCTCGATCTCGTCGAAGTGCTGCTGGTCGGCGATCAGCGGCGGGGCAAGCTGCACCACCGGGTCGCCCCGGTCGTCCGCCCGGCAGTAGAGCCCGGCGTCGAACAGCGCGGTGGACAGGAAGCCGCGCAGCAGCCGCTCGGACTCGGCCTCGTCGAACGTCTCCCGGGTCGTCTTGTCCTTGACCAGTTCGATGCCGTAGAAGTAGCCGTCGCCCCGGACGTCGCCGACGATCGGCAGGTCGTGCAGCTTCTCCAGGGTGGACCGGAAGGCGCCCTCGTTCGCCCGGACGTGCCCGATCAGGTCCTCCCGGGCGAACACCTCCAGGTTGGCCAGCGCGACCGCGCAGGAGACCGGGTGGCCGCCGAACGTCACGCCGTGCGCGAACATGCCGGTCTCGGTGAGGAACGGCTCCATCAGCCGCTCGCTGGCGATCATCGCGCCGAGCGGGGCGTAGCCGGAGGTGATGCCCTTGGCGGTGGTGATGATGTCCGGCTGGTAGCCGTAGCGGACGGCGCCGAAGTACTCGCCGAGCCGGCCCCAGGAGCAGATCACCTCGTCGCTGACGAGCAGCACGTCGTACGCGTCGCAGATCTCACGTACCCGCTCGAAGTAGCCGGGCGGCGGCGGGAAGCAACCGCCGGAGTTCTGCACCGGCTCCAGGAAGACGGCGGCTACCGTCTCCGGCCCCTCCCGCTCGATCGCCCGGCCGATCTCCTCGGCGGCCCAGCGGCCGAACGCCTCGGCGTCGTCGCCGTGCTCGGGGGCCCGGTAGAAGTTGGTGTTCGGCACCTTGATGCCACCCGGCACCAGCGGCTCGAAGTCGGTCTTGATGCCGGGCAGGCCGGTGATCGACAGCGCGCCCATCGAGGTGCCGTGGTAGGCGATGTAGCGGCTGACCACCTTGTGCTTGGTGGGCTTGCCGGTGCGCTTGAAGTAGGCCCGGGCCAGCTTCCACGCCGCCTCGACGGCCTCGGAGCCGCCGGTGGTGAAGAAGACCCGGTTCAGGTCGCCGGGGGTGAGCGTGGCGATCTTCTCGGCCAGCTCGACGGCCTTCGGGTGGGCGTACGACCAGAGCGGGAAGTAGGCCAGCTCACCGGCCTGCTTGGCGGCGGCCTCGGCCAGCTCGGCGCGGCCGTGACCGGCGTTCACCACGAACAGCCCGGCCAGCCCGTCCAGGTAGCGGCGGCCCTGCGCGTCCCAGACGTACGCGCCCTCGCCCCGGACGATTGTCGGAACCTCGCCGGCGGGGTAGCTCGCCATGCGGGTGAAGTGCATCCAGAGATGGTCGGTGGCGTTGGCCATGTCAGCCCCATCGGGTCTCGGGCCGGTCAGGGGTGACACCGGCCGCTCTGCCCACGGTTATCCCACAGGCGATGCCGATAAGGCAAGCGAACAAGCTTCAGCGCGACGGATTCAGCGCCATATCACTGCGCTGTCAACGGAATCCGCATCAGGCGGTGCCCCAGCTGTAGGTCTGCTTGCGCAGCTTCAGGTAGACGAACGCCTCGGTGGAGAGCACCCCGGGCACGCCGCGCAGCTTCTGCAGGATCTCCAGCAGGTGTGCGTCGTTGCGGCAGACCACCTCGGCCAGCAGGTCGAACGAGCCGGCGGTGATCACCACGTAGTCGATCTCCTCGAACTCGGCCAGCCGGTCGGCGACGGGTTCCAGGTCGCCGTCGGTACGCAGCCCGATCATGGCCTGGCGGGGGAAGCCGAGCTGGAGTGGATCGGTGACCGCGACGATCTGCATGACGCCCGCGTCGAGCAGCCGCTGCACCCGCTGGCGTACCGCCGCCTCGGAGAGGCCGACCGCCTTGCCGATGCTCGCGTACGGGCGGCGTCCGTCCTCCTGGAGCTGCTCGATGATCTGCTTGGCCACGTCGTCGAGCAGAGCGTGGTTGGCGCCGTCACGCACAGTGACCCGACGGGCGCCGTTTCCGTTCTCCTGGTGCCGGTTGACCATCGACGCTCCTCGTGTCCAGTTCTCCGTGTTGAGCGTAGTGCCCCGCGCAGTCTGGCGTATTTCGTGGCGACTGGCTATTCCGGCAACGGAATCCCTTGTGAGAGAGGTTTTCTCATGTCAGGATCAGTCGTCCATCGCCACTGACCCTCCCGCCGGCGCGCCGCCCCCGTCCCGCCGCCGACGATGCCCCCCAAGGAGTCGTCACATGCGTAGTCCCCTCCGGCCCCTCACCCGGCGTGGTCTGCTCACCGGGACCCTCGGCTCGGCCGCGCTGCTCGCCACCGCGGGCACCCTGGCCGGCTGCGGGACCAAGGGCGCCCAGCAGACCGAAGCCGGATGCAAGAGCGAGGATCTGTCCGCCACCGAGAAGAAGGTCGCCTTCTCGAACTGGCCGCAGTACATGGACACCGACGAGAAGGACGAGTCCAAGCGCCCCACGCTCGACGCGTTCGTCGCCGCCACCGGCATCCAGGTGACGTACACCGAGGACGTCAACGACAACAACGAGTTCTTCGGCAAGGTACGCAACCAGCTCGCCGGGTGTCAGAGCACCGGCCGGGACATCATGGTGCTCACCGACTGGATGGCCGCCCGGGTGATCCGCCTCGGCTGGGTCCAGAAGCTGGACAAGTCGAAGATGCCGAACGTCGAGGCGAACCTGCTGCAGTCGCTGCGCGGTCGCTCCTTCGACGCCGAGACCCAGCTCGCCGTCCCGTGGCAGTCCGGCCTGGCCGGGCTCGCGTACAACGCGAAGGTCACCAAGGAGATCCGCACCGTCGACGAGCTGCTCACCCGTCCCGATCTCAAGGGCAAGGTGACTGTGCTGTCGGAGATGCGCGACACCATCGGCCTGCTGCTCCAGTCGCTCGGCCACGACCCGGCCAAGTTCACGTCGGCCCAGTTCGACGACGCGCTGAACAAACTGAAGAAGGCCGTGGACAGCAAGCAGATCCGGCGGTTCACCGGTAACGACTACGCACCCGACCTGGCCAAGGGCGACATCGCCGCGTGCATCGGCTGGTCCGGCGACGTGGTCCAGCTCGGCTTCGACGACGAGAAGATCAAGTTCGTGGTGCCCGAGTCCGGCGTGATGCTCTGGTCGGACAACATGCTGGTGCCGAACAAGGCCACCCACAAGGCCAACGCCGAGGCGTTGATGAACCACTACTACGACCCGGCGGTGGCGGCGAAGCTGGCCGCGTACGTCAACTACATCTGCCCCGTGCAGGGCGCGCAGGCCGAGATGGAGAAGATCGACCCGGACCTGGCGAACAACCCGCTGATCTTCCCGGACGACACGATGCTGTCCAAGGCCAAGGTCTTCATGGCGCTCGACGAGGCGCAGGAGAAGGAGTACGAGACCAAGTTCCAGCAGGTGATCGGCGCGTGAAGGGGCAGCAGACCCCGGCCGGTGACCTGCGACTGGTCGACCTGACCAAGCGGTTCGGCGTCTTCACCGCCGTCGACGACCTCACCCTCACCATCCCGCAGGGCTCGTTCTTCGCCCTGCTCGGCGCGTCCGGCTGCGGCAAGACCACCACGCTGCGGATGATCGCCGGGCTGGAGCAGCCGACGAGCGGACAGGTGCTGCTCGGCGAGCAGGACATCGCCGGGCTGCGGCCGTACAAGCGGCCGGTGAACACCGTCTTCCAGAGCTACGCCCTCTTCCCGCACCTGGACATCCACGAGAACGTGGCGTTCGGGCTGCGCCGCCGCGGCATCCGCAACGTGGGCGACCAGGTGGAGCGCATGCTCGCGCTGGTGCAGCTCGAAGGGTACGGCCGGCGCCGCCCGGCCCAGCTCTCCGGCGGCCAGCAGCAGCGCGTCGCGCTGGCCCGGGCGCTCATCAACCACCCGCAGGTGCTGCTGCTCGACGAACCACTCGGCGCGCTCGACCTCAAGCTGCGCCGGCAGATGCAGATCGAGCTGAAGCGGATCCAGACCGAGGTCGGCATCACGTTCGTGCACGTCACCCACGACCAGGAGGAGGCCATGACGATGGCCGACACGGTCGCGGTGATGAACGCCGGCCGGATCGAGCAGCTCGGCGCGCCCGCCGACATCTACGAGTACCCGGCCACCGCGTTCGTGGCGAACTTCCTCGGCCAGTCCAACCTGCTCGCCGCCGAAGCCGGCGGTCGCGCCGCCGACGACGTGCTGGTCACGGCGCACGGCTCGCGCTTCTCGGTGCCCGCCGGCCGGGCCCGGCTCACCGACGGTCCGGCCTTCCTCGGCGTACGTCCGGAGAAGCTGCATCTGGTCGACGGCCCGGACCGGGTGCCGGCCGGACACCAGCACGTCGGTGGCGTGGTCACCGACGCCTCCTACGTCGGGGTGAGCACCCAGTACCTGGTGCGCACCGCGTGGGGCAGCGAACTGTCCGCGTTCGCCGCGAACAGCGGGCTGGGCGGTCAACTGGCGGTCGGCACAGCGGTGACCGCGCACTGGGATCCGCGGCACGCGTTCCTGCTGCCCCGGGCCGCCGGTGAGGACGACCAGACCGCGCCGCTGCTCGACGAGCCGCCGGTGGGTGCGCTGCCATGAGCGAGCGCAGCGAGCGAATCGGCTGGCTCAGCGCGATGGTGCCTCATGACGGCACGGAGCGAAGCGGAGTGGCGGCATGAGCGCGCTGGCCCACGTACCGACCTCCGCCGGGAAACCGGCGCCGCCGCCGGTGCGGCGCGGGCGCAGCCGGCTCCTGCCGTACCTGTTGCTGCTGCCCGGCGCGGTCTGGCTGCTCGTCTTCTTCGCGCTCCCGCTGGTGCAGCTCGCCTCGGCCAGCCTCTACGACCCGGCCGGCTCGCTCTCCACCGGGTACGCCATGACCTGGGCGTTCAGCAACTACCCGGACGCGTTGCAGGCGTACTGGCCGCAGTTCTCCCGGTCGTTCCTGTACTCGGCGATGGCGTTGGTGCTCGCGCTGCTGATGGGCTACCCGCTGGCGTACGCGATCGCGCAGAAGGCCGGCCGGTGGAAGAACCTGCTGCTGGTCGCGGTGGTCGCGCCGATGTTCACCAGCTTCCTGGTGCGCACGCTGGCCTGGAAGACCATCCTGTCGGACAACGGCGCGCTCGTCGGGCTGCTGCGCGACGTGCACCTGCTCGGCCCGGACGGCCGGCTGCTCGCCACCCCGATCGCCGTGGTGCTCGGTCTGACGTACAACTTCCTGCCGTTCCTGGTGCTGCCGCTGTACGCGAGCCTGGAGCGGCTCGATCCCCGGCTGCTGGAAGCGGCGAGCGACCTGTACGCGAGCCCGCTGCGCGCGTTCGCCAAGGTCACGCTGCCGCTGTCGATGCCCGGCCTGATCGCCGGCACGCTGCTGTTCTTCATCCCGGCCACCGGTGACTACATCAACGCCGAGCTGCTCGGTACGCCGAACGAGTACATGATCGGCAACGTCATCGACTCGGCGTTCCTGGTCCGGCTGGACTATCCGCAGGGCGCGGCGCTGTCGTTCCTGCTGATGGCCGCGATCCTGGCGATCGTCTTCGTCTACCTGCGGAAGGCCGGCACGGAGGAGGTGCTCTGATGAGCGCGAGGAGCGCAGCGAAGCGGAGCCCCGCAGTCGCGAATGGAGGCAGGCTCTGATGAGGCGCTGGCTCGCCGACCGGTGGGTGATGGGCGTGGCCCTGCTCGTCCTCGGCTATCTGACGCTGCCGATCATGGTGGTCGCCGGTCTTTCCTTCAACCGGCCCTCCAGCCGGCTCTCCTACGACTTCAACGAGTTCACGCTCGACAACTGGAAGCAGCCCTGCGCCACCTCGGACATGTGCGACGCCGTGGTGCGCAGCATGCAGATCGGCCTCATCGCCACAGTCGTCTCCACGCTCCTCGGCACGCTGATGGCGTTCGCGCTGGTCCGGCACAGCTTCCGCGGCCGCTCCGGGCTCAACGGGCTGATCTTCCTGCCGATGGCCACCCCGGAACTGGTGATGGGCACCTCGCTGCTCGCCCTCTTCGTCGCCGCCGGGGTGCCGCAGGGCTTCTGGACCATCGTCATCGCGCACGTCATGTTCTGCGTGTCGTTCGTCGTGGTCACCGTGAAGGCCCGGCTCTCCGGCATGGACCGGCGGCTGGAGGAGGCCGCGATGGACCTGTACGCCAGCGAGTGGCAGACGTTCCGCCGGATCACGCTGCCACTCGTGCTGCCCGGCATCGTGGCCGCCGCGCTGCTGGCGTTCTCGCTCAGCTTCGACGACTTCATCATCACGAACTTCAACGCCGGCACCACTGTCACGTTCCCCATGTACGTCTGGGGCGCCTCCCAGCGCGGCATCCCGCCGCAGGTGAACGTGATCGGCACGGCCATGTTCGTGATCGCGTTGCTGCTCGTCGGGGCCACCTCGCTGCGTGGGCGGCGGGCGCGCCGGGCCGCCCTCGCGGTGGTCGCCACACCGGCGGGCAAGCCATGACACTCCCGCATACCGGCCGGGCGCTGGCCGACGCCGCGCCCGTGTCGTACTGGCTGGACCGCCCGGTTCGCCCCGACCCGCTGCCGCCGCTGACCGGGACGCACACCGCCGACCTGCTCGTGGTCGGCGGCGGGTACGCCGGGCTGTGGACCGCGCTGCTCGCAAAGGAGGCCGACCCGGACCGCGACGTGCTGCTCGTCGACGCGGGCACATGCGGCTGGGCGGCGTCCGGGCGCAACGGCGGGTTCTGCGCCGCGTCGCTCACCCACGGGCTCGCCAACGGCGTCGAGCGGTTCCCCGGCGAGATCGGCGAGCTGGAACGGCTGGGCCGGGAGAACCTGGACGCCATCGCCGCCACCGTGGCGAAGTACGACATCGACTGCGACTTCGAACGCACCGGCGAACTGGCGGTGGCCGTCGAGCCGTACCAGCTCGACGGGCTCGCCGCCGACGCCGAGCTGGCCCGCCGGTACGGCCACGACGTGCGGCTGCTCGACCGCGACGAGGTACGCGCCGAGGTGGCGTCGCGGACGTACCTGGGCGGGATGTGGGATCGCGATCGGGTGGCCCTGCTCGACCCGGCGAAGCTCGCCTGGGGACTGCGCCGCGCCGCGCTCGACCTGGGCGTACGCGTGCACGAGCACACCCGCGTCACCGGCCTGGCCGGCGACGGCGCCGGGATGCGCGCCACCACTGCGGGCGGCGCGGAAGCGGCGCCCGGCACGGTACGGGCGCGGCAGGTCGTGCTGGCCACGAACGCGTTCCCGCCGCTGCTGCGCCGGCTGCGCTCCTGGATCGTGCCGGTCTACGACTACGCGCTGATGACCGAGCCGCTGACCGAGGCGCAGCGCGACGCGATCGGCTGGCGGCACCGGCAGGGGCTCGCCGACACCGGCAACCAGTTCCACTACTACCGGCTCACCGCCGACAACCGGATCCTGTTCGGCGGCTACGACGCGATCTACCACTACGGCAACCGGGTGGCGCCCGCGCTGGAGCAGCGCGAGGCCACCTTCACCACGCTCGCCTCGCACTTCTTCACGACGTTCCCGCAGCTCGCCGATGTGCGCTTCAGTCACCGCTGGGGTGGCGTCATCGACACCTGCACCCGGTTCTGCGCGTTCTTCGGCACCGCGTACTCCGGACGCCTGGCGTACGCGGCCGGGTTCACCGGGCTCGGCGTCGGCGCGACCCGGTTCGGCGCCCGCGTGACGCTCGACCTGCTCTCCGGCACCGACACCCCGCTGACCCGGCTCGACCTGGTGCGCCGTAAGCCGCTGCCGTTCCCGCCGGAACCGGCCCGGTCCGTGGGCATCAACCTCACCCGCTGGTCGCTCGCCCGCGCCGACGCGCGTGACGGACGGCGCAACCTCTGGCTCCGTACTCTCGACCGTCTTGGACTGGGGTTCGACTCCTGATGCGTATCCTCCTGGTCGGCGCCGGTGGCGTCGGCTCCGCCGCCGTATCCATCGCCGCCCGCCGTACCTTCTTCGAGATCATGGTGGTCGCCGACCACGACCCGGCGCGTGCGGCGCGGGCCGTCGCCGGGCACGGCGACCGGTTCGTCGCCGCCACAGTCGACGCGTCCTCCGCCGACGCGGTGGCCGCGCTGTGCCGGGAACACCGGATCACCCACGTCCTCAACGCGGTCGACCCGCGCTTCGTCATGCCGATCTTCGACGGCGCGTTCGCCGCCGGGGCCGACTACCTGGACATGGCGATGTCGCTGTCCCGGCCGCACCCCGAGCGCCCCTACGCCGAGACCGGGGTCAAGCTCGGCGACGAGCAGTTCGCCGTCGCGGAGCGGTGGGCCGCCGCCGGGCGGCTCGCGCTGTGCGGCATCGGCGTCGAGCCGGGCCTGTCCGACGTCTTCGCCCGCTACGCCGCCGACGAACTCTTCGCCGAGATCGACGAGATCGGGGTACGCGACGGCGCGAACCTGACAGTCGCCGGGTACGAGTTCGCGCCGTCGTTCTCCATCTGGACCACCATCGAGGAGTGCCTCAACCCGCCGGTGATCTGGGAGGCCGGGCGCGGCTGGTTCACCACCGAACCGTTCAGCGAGCCGGAGGTGTTCGACTTCCCGGCCGGGATCGGCCCGGTCGAGTGCGTCAACGTCGAGCACGAGGAGGTGCTGCTCATCCCGCGCTGGGTGCCGGCGAAGCGGGTCACCTTCAAGTACGGCCTCGGCGCCGAGTTCATCGAGGTGCTCCGCACGCTGCACAAGCTCGGACTGGACTCGACCCAGCCGGTGCGCGTGCGCGGGGTCGAGGTGTCGCCGCGCGACCTGGTGGCCGCCGCGCTGCCCGACCCGGCCACGCTCGGCGACCGGATGAGCGGCAAGACGTGCGCCGGCACGTACGTCACCGGCACCGGCCCGGACGGCCGCCCGCGCCGCGTCTATCTCTACCACGTGGTCGACAACGAGTGGTCGATGGCCGAGTACGGCCACCAGGCGGTGGTCTGGCAGACCGCCGTCAACCCGGTCGTCGCGCTGGAACTGCTCGCCACCGGTGCCTGGTCCGGCACGGGCGTGCTCGGCCCGGAGGCGTTCCCGCCGACCCCCTTCCTCGACCTGCTCACCGGCTACGGTTCGCCGTGGGGGATGGAGGAACGATGACCCGGTACGGCCCGATGTACGGCCCCGACATCACGTTCCTCGGCGTGCCGCCGTGCACCGTCGAGGAGCCGGTCACGTTCGCCGACGCGGATGTGGTGATCATCGGGGCGCCGTTCGACGGCGGCACCTCGCACCGGCCGGGCACCCGGTTCGGGCCGTCCGCCATCCGACAGGCCTGCTACCTGCCGCACGACGGCTCCCGCCCGTCGCTGGCGCTGCGCGTGGACGCGCTGAAGGATCTGTGCGTCTACGACGCCGGCGACGTGGAGATGTTCGGCGGCGACATCGAGCGTTCGCTCGCCGCGCTGGAGACCGCCGTGCACGCGGTAGCCGCCGCCGGGGCGATCCCGGTAGTCCTCGGCGGGGACCACTCCATCGCGCTGCCCGACGCGACGGGCGTGGCCCGGCACCACGGGCTCGGCCGGGTGTCGCTCGTGCACTTCGACGCGCACGCCGACACCGGCGACGTCGAGTTCGGCTCGCTGCACGGTCACGGCCAGCCGATGCGTCGGCTCATCGAGTCCGGTGCGGTACGCGGCGACCGCTTCCTGCAGATCGGGCTGCGCGGCTACTGGCCCGGCCCGGACACGCTGGCGTGGATGGCGGAACAGCGGATGCGCTCGTACGAGATGACCGAGATCGTGGCGCGCGGGCTGGACACCTGTCTGACCGAGGCGTTCGGCATCGCGACCGACGAGTGCGAGGGCGTGTTCCTCTCGGTCGACGTGGACGTGGTCGACCCGGGCATGGCGCCGGGCACCGGCACGCCCGAGCCGGGCGGGTTCACGTCCCGGCAGTTGCTCGACGCGGTGCGCCGGGTCTGTTACGAGCTGCCTGTGGTCGGGCTGGACGTGGTCGAGGTCGCCCCGCCGTACGACCACGCCGACATCACCGCGTACCTGGGCAACCGGGTGGTGCTGGAGGCGCTGTCCGCGATAGCCCGCCGCCGCCACGACGCCGAGACCGGAACCCCGTGGAACCCCACCCAGCCGCTCCTGGATGGTCGCTGACCCCCTCCCCCTCCCCGTTGATCTTGCACTTTCGGCCCCGGAATCCCGGGCATCTCGGGCGTTTAGAGGGCATCAACTGCAAGATCGCGCGTGTGGGGTGAGGGTTTAGCACACGGGCGGGGGCGGTGGGGGTTTTGCACATCCCGGTTCTTGTCCACAGGGCAAGGCGATGGTGTGGGAACCGGGCCGGGGTGGGGCTGCATGGTTCGGGTATGTCGACGCAGCTGTGGCGGACCCGGGAACTGATGCGGGTGCTCACCGTGAAGCGAGTACGCACGCAGGTCGTGCGGGAGGAACTGATCCGGGTGCGGCGCGGTGTCTACGCGCCGACACCGTGCGATGACGAGGACGAGCTGCGAGCCCTGCTGCTGTGTCTTCCGGGCGGCGCGATGCTGGCCATGCAGAGTGCGGCACGCCGCCACGGCTTCGGCGTACTTCGGGAATCCGCCGTACACGTGCAGTTGCCGCCGGACGTCGCCAAGCCCCGGCTGCCGGGCCTCGTCGTCCATCACTCGATCCTGCCGGTCCGGCCGGTGCTTGTCGGTGGCCTGCCGTGTGTGCCGGCCGCGCAGTGCGCGGTCGACCTGGCCCGAGCCGTACGCCGGATGGATGCGCTCCCCGTGCTCGACGCCGCGCTCCGGGCGGGCGCCGCGACGACCGACGACCTAGCGGCCGAGCTGCCCCTCCATCGCGGTCTGCGGGGCATCCGGCAGGCGCGCGATCTCGTGCCCCGGGCTGACGGCCGAGCGGAATGCCGGCAGGAGAGCCAGCTACGGCTGCTGCTGCTCGACGGCGGGCTGCCGGTGCCGGAGCCGCAGATGTGGATTCACGACCGGCACGGCATTCCCCGCTTCCGGATCGACCTGGGCTACCGCGAGCGACGGGTCGGAGTGGAGTACGACGGGCTGTCCCACCTGGACCGGGATCACATGCGGTACGACCGCGACCGGATCAACTGGCTGGACGCCAACGGATGGCGGATGCGCTACTTCACCGACCGCGACCTGTACAGCCGCCCGTCCCACATCCTCACCACCCTCCGAGTCGCCCTAACCCCCTAACCCCCCCCGGGGCCGCCCCCGAAGCCCGCCGAAGCCCTCCCGAAGCCCGCGATCTTGCACTTACCTATCCCGCAAAAGGGATCGATCCGACAAACAAGGGGCACCAAGTGCAAGATCGCGGGGGCGGGGGCCGGGAAGGGCGGGGTCAGGGGCGGGTGCAGCGGGGGCGCAGGCGTACGGGCTCGGTGGTTTCGGTAATCGAGTTGGGCTCGATCACCAGGCGGGCGATCGTGGTGGCCCGGCCGGGACGGAATCTGCCCTGGTCGGCGGGGATTGTTGCGGTCCAGGTGCCGGCGGTGCGCTCGTCGGTGCACGCGCCGATCACGCCGAACCCGAAGCCGGTGACCGAGCCGCGCCGTACCCGCTGGTCGAGGTGCACCTCGATGTACGCGAGGCCGCGCTCCGCGCCGCAGTCGAACCGGCCACCGACGGTGGCGGTGTGCGCCCGCGCGTCGGCCGTGCCGAACCAGTTGACGGAGATGCTGGGGGAGGCCGCCGGGGCGGCGACGGCGGCGCCGGGTGCGAGCCCGAGCGTGGCGGCGGTGGCCAGGGCGGTGAGGCCGGCGGCGAGCACTGGCTGTCGGACCGGGTGCATGGGCGGTCTCCTGTCGGGCGGTGGCGAACGCGACCCGGTAGCGACTCGAACGGTGGTGGGACGCGTTCTCCGAAGTGGACGGCGTCAGCATCCCACCGCCGCGATGCCCGCGAGCTGCAAGATCTCGGACAGATCAGCGGTTCAGGTGGGACCGGATGAGGAAGCGGACGCCCTCCGGGGCCTCCAGGGAGAAGCCGCTGCCCCGGCCGGGCACCACGTCGACCGTGAGCCGGGTGTGCTGCCACAGCTCCCACTGGGCCTTCGACATCCAGAACTCCACCGGCTCGGGCACGCCGTCGACAGCAAGCGAGGCGAGCAGCACGTCCGAGCCGCCGGTGCGGAACTCGCCGGCCGGGTAGCACATGGGGGCGCTGCCGTCGCAGCAGCCGCCGGACTGGTGGAACATCAGCGGGCCGTGCTGCCCCCGCAGCGACCGGATCAGGTCGGCCGCCGCGGGGGTCACTGTCACGGTGTCGCCCATCAGAAGAAGCCCAGCTTCTTCGGCGAGTAGCTGACCAGCAGGTTCTTGGTCTGCTGGTAGTGCTCCAGCATCATCTTGTGGTTCTCCCGGCCGATGCCGGACTGCTTGTAGCCGCCGAACGCCGCGTGCGCCGGGTAGGCGTGGTAGCAGTTCGTCCACACCCGGCCGGCCTGGATCGCCCGCCCGGCCCGGTACGCGGTGTTCAGGTCCCGGGTCCACACGCCCGCGCCGAGCCCGTACAGCGTGTCGTTGGCGATCTTCACGGCGTCGTCCAGGTCGGCGAAGGAGGTCACCGACACCACCGGGCCGAAGATCTCCTCCTGGAAGATCCGCATCGAGTTGTCGCCCTCGAAGATGGTCGGCTGGACGTAGTAGCCGCCGGACAGTTCGCCGCCGAGGTCGGCGCGCTCGCCGCCGGTGAGGACGCGAGCGCCCTCCTGCCGCCCGATGTCCAGGTAGGACAGGATCTTCTCCAGCTGGTCGTTCGACGCCTGCGCGCCGACCATCGTGTCGGTGTCCAGCGGGTGCCCCTGCCTGACCGCCTTCGTCCGCTCGACGGCGGCGGCGAGGAAGTCGGAGTAGTGGCCCTGCTGGATGAGCGCCCGGGACGGGCAGGTGCACACCTCGCCCTGGTTGAGCGCGAACATGGTGAAGCCTTCGAGGGCCTTGTCCCGGAAGTCGTCGGACGCGGCGCTGACGTCGTCGAAGAAGATGTTCGGGCTCTTGCCACCCAGCTCCAGCGTGACCGGCTTGATGTTCTCGCTGGCGTACTGCATGATCAGCCGCCCGGTGGTGGTCTCGCCGGTGAACGCCACCTTCGCCACCCGCGGCGAGGACGCCAGCGGCTTGCCCGCCTCGACGCCGAAGCCGTTGACCACGTTGAGCACGCCGGGCGGCAGCAGGTCGCCGATCAGCGAGAGCAGGTAGTGGATCGAGGCGGGCGTCTGCTCGGCCGGCTTGAGCACCACCGCGTTGCCGGCGGCAAGCGCCGGGGCGAGCTTCCACACCGCCATGAGGATCGGGAAGTTCCACGGGATGATCTGCCCGACCACGCCCAGCGGCTCGTGGAAGTGGTAGGCCACGGTGTCGTCGTCGATTTCGCCGAGCGAGCCCTCCTGTGCCCGGATCGCCCCGGCGAAGTAGCGGAAGTGGTCGATCGCGAGCGGGATGTCGGCGGCGAGCGTCTCGCGTACCGGCTTGCCGTTCTCCCACGTCTCGGCGATCGCCAGGGACTCCAGGTTGTCCTGCATGCGGTCGGCGATCCGGTTGAGGATCAGCGAGCGTTCGGCGACCGACGTGCGGCCCCACGCGTCGGCCGCGCCGTGCGCCGCGTCGAGCGCCTTCTCCACGTCCTCGGCGGTGCCCCGGGCCACCTCGCAGAAGGTCTGCCCGGTCACCGGCGTCGGGTTCTCGAAGTACTTCCCACCGTGCGGCTTCACGTACTCGCCGCCGATGTAGTGGTCGTAACGGGACTGCCAGTGGGTGGGGGCGTCGTAGCGCGTCATGGGTACCTCCGCCGTCCGTCTGGGGTGGATGGCGGGCAGGCTAGTTTCCGGGACGTTGCAGGAACGTTGCGCGCGGCAGCGCGTACTCCTCGGCGAGCTGGCGGGCCCGCGCGAGCGCGAGTGGCCGGCGGGGCGCGCCCGGCGGCAGGGCCCGGGCCAGGGCCTGCCACGCGGCCAGGTCGTCGGTCCCGGCCGCCGTCGCGGTCCAGGCCGCGAGCAGCCCCGGGTCGGCGCCGGCCAGCACGGCGGCGCGCAACTGGCCGTCGACCAGGCGGCGCAGTCGCGCGACTCCCGGCGCGTCCGACCCGGGCAGCAGGGGCCCGGGGTACGCGCGCAGCGCCGCCGCCGGATCGCCACGTTCCAGCAGTTCGGTGACGGTACGGAAGTCGGCGCGCACGGCCGGCCGCAGCCGGTACGGGCGGGAGTCGAGCAGTTCCTCGCCGAGCACGCGGCGCAGCCGGGACAGTTCGGCGCGCAGCGTGACCGGGTGCCGCCTGTCGTCGCCGTAGAGGTCGAGGCCGAGCTGTTCCCCGGTTCGTCCCTCGGGATGGTCGACGAGCAGCACCAGCAGTTCGCTGTGCCGCCGGCCGAGCCGGATGCGCCGGCCGCCGACGCGCAGCTCCGCCTCGTCGCGCCCGAGCGCCGACACGTACGCCACGTCCGGCGCGGCGGGCGCGGCGCCGGCCAGGAACGCCTCGGCGGCGCGGGCGGTGGCCCGGACCAGCGCGAGGCTCTGCGGGTTGGCCAGGTGGTCCCCGCCGGTGATGTCGACGGCCCCGAGTAGCGCGCCGCTGGCCGGGTCGTGGATCGGCGCGGCGGCGCAGGTCCAGCGCTGCACCGGCCGGACGAAGTGCTCGGTGGCGAAGATCTGCACGCCGTGGTCGACGGCGAGGGCGGTGCCGGGGGCGTTCGTGCCGGCGTGCGCCTCGTCCCAGCGGGCGCCCGGCACGAAGTTCATCCGCTCGGCGTGCCGCAGCACCCCCGGGTGGCCCTCCACCCAGAGCAGCCGGCCGGCGGCGTCGCAGACCGCCATCAGGTGCGCGCCGTCCTGCGCGATGCCGCCGAGCAGGTCGCGGAACAGCGGCATCACGCGGGCCAGCGGGTGCGCGGCGCGGTAGCTCTCCAGCGCGTCGTCGGTGAGGTCGACCGGCGCGGTGGCCTCCGGGTCGAGCAGCGCGGACCGCTCCCACGAACGGGCCACCACCTCCCGGACGCCACCGGTGGTGCCCCTGGCGAGGAACGCCTCGTGGGCGGCACCGATCTGCGCGATCCGCTCCGCCGGATCCGCGCCGAACTCCAGGGCGAGCCACGGGTCAGCCACCAGCGCCTCCTTCCACCCATCGTGACCCACCTCACCCCGGAGCGCCAATGCGTGATCCGGGTCACTTGAGCGGTGCTCGGGCCGCCGGCGGACCGGACGAACGGCCCAGACGGCCCTACGCCGGTTGTCGCAGCGTGGCTCGCGTGGAGGATGGCTGCTGCGGACGCTTACGGAACCCTTAACTCCGGCCTGCGAAGGTGTGCCGGACGACGAGGAAGACACGGGGGAGCGCAACGGTGCGGGTGCTGGTGGCGGACGACGAGCGGCTCTTGGCGGACACGGTCGCCGAGGGGTTGCGACGGTTCTCCATGGCTGTCGACGTCTGCTACGACGGGGACGGCGCGCTGGAACGGATCGGGGTCAACCGGTACGACGTGGCGGTGCTGGACCGGGACATGCCCGGCGCCACCGGCGACGAGGTGTGCCGGAGCCTGGCCGGGTCCGACGCCGGCACCCGCGTGCTGCTGCTCACCGCCGCCGCCGGCATCCGGGACCGGGTCGCCGGCCTCGGGCTGGGCGCCGACGACTACCTGACCAAGCCGTTCGCGTTCGCCGAGCTGGTGGCGCGGGTGCAGGCGCTGGGCCGCCGGTCCACCCCGGCGCTGCCGCCGGTGCTGGAACGGCACGGCGTGGTGCTCGACGTGGCCCGGCACACCGCGACCCGGGACGGCAGCCCGCTCGGGCTGAGCCCGAAGGAGTTCGCCGTCCTGCACGTGCTGATGCGGGCCGGCGGCCGGGTGGTCAGCGCCGAGGAGCTGCTGGAACAGGCGTGGGACGAGTTCGCCGACCCGTTCACCAACGCGGTCCGGGTGACGGTGATGACGCTGCGCAAGAAGCTCGGCCAGCCGTCGGTCATCCACACCGTGCCGAAGGCCGGCTACCGGATCGGCGAGCCGGAGTGAGCCCGCGTCGCCGCATCCTGCTGGTCGGGGTGCTCGCCCTGCTGGCCGGGTTCATGCTGCCCAACCTGGTCAAGTCGCTGCTCGGACTGGTGTGGGGGCGGGCCGAGCAGTTCTGCGGCCTGGCCACGATCGGCGCGGTGTGCGAGCCGGGCCGCCCGTTCGTCCCGCTGCTGCCCACGCTGATCGAACTGCTGGTGCTGGCGGCCATCGGGTTCGCGGTGTGGGGCGCTGCCCGCTGGTGCCTGCGCCCGGTGCACGACCTGGCCGCCCCGATCGCGAACCTGGGGCCGCAGAACCTCGGCTACCGGATCCGGCGCGGCGGCCGGGACGAACTGGCCGGGCTCGGCCGCGCCATCGACGACATGCTGGACCGGGTCACCGCCGGTTACGAGGGACAGCGACGGTTCGCCGCGAACGCCTCGCACGAACTGCGTACGCCGCTCGCGGTGCAGCGGACTCTGATCGAGGTCGGCATGGCCCAGTCGCTGACCGGCGAGCAACTGGAACTGCTGACCGCACAACTGCTCGCCACGAACGAACGCAACGAGCGGCTGATCGAAGGGCTGCTCGCGCTCAGCGAGAGCGACCAGGGCCTGCGGTCCTCCACCCCGCAACGCCTCGAACAGATCGTCAGCGGCGTGCTCGCCGCGTACGCCGACCGGGCCGCCGAAGCCGGCGTGACGGTCGAGTCCCGGCTGTCGCCCCGGATCGTGACCGGTGAGCGGGTGCTGCTGGAACGCCTTGTCACGAACCTGGTGGAGAACGGCATCAAGTACAACCGCGAGGGCGGACGGCTCGTCGTCACGGTCGGCGGTGACCCCGCGCTGACCGTCACCAACAGCGGGCAGGCCGTCCCCGCCGAAGCGGTCGACGGGCTGTTCGAACCGTTCCGGCGCCTCGCCCGGGACCGGACCAACCAGGGCGGCGGCGCCGGGCTCGGCCTGGCCATCGCCCGCTCCATCACCCAGGCGCACGGCGGCGTCATCGCCGCCCGCCCGGGTGAGGACGGCGGCCTGCGGGTCGACGTCCACCTGCCCCCCGTGGGCTGACCACCCCACACACGACTCCGGGAGCCGCCGTCGCGGCGTCCCGCGATGACACCTGCCCGAGGACGGGACCGGCGCCGCCGCCTTCCACCCGCAGACGGCCGGAGAGGAGACCGCAGTGCCGACCCGTATCGAGGGGAACGCGCCGTCCGACGGCCGGGTGGTCTGGGCCGACGTGGCGAAGGGCGCCTGCATCGTGCTCGTGGTGCTCTGGCACGTCGTCGTCAAGGACTACCTGCGTGTCGACTGGCGGGTCGGCCTGCCGGTGCCGGGCGCGTGGGGGCTGCTCGGCGAGCAGTTGCTGCCGCTGCGGATGCCGTTGTTCTTCGCCATCTCCGGCGTGTTCGCAGCGAACGCGGTGGCCCGCTCGTGGCGGG
The DNA here is from genome assembly GCF_024519755.1 of Micromonospora sp. Mcm103. Lineage (NCBI taxonomy): Bacteria > Bacillati > Actinomycetota > Actinomycetes > Micromonosporales > Micromonosporaceae > Micromonospora > Micromonospora sp. Mcm103. The sequence goes on along the minus strand of NZ_JALJRJ010000003.1, from coordinate 45,276 downwards.
TGGCCGGGCGGCCCCGGATCGCACGGAACCTCTACCTCTATGCCATCTGGCTGCTCATCCACACCGCGCTGCTGGCGCCGGCGCCCGGATTCCCGACCGACCGGGCCACCGACAGCGGTGAGCTGCTGGCCCAGCTCACCGTGACGCCGTCGAACCTGTGGTACCTGTACGCGCTGGCGCTCTACTTCGCGATCGCGAAGGCGCTGCGCCGGGTCCATCCGGCGGTGCTGCTGGCCGCTGCGGGCGCGCTGTCCGCGGTGGCCGCCACCGGGCTGCTGGACAGCCCCGGCAACCGGGGGCAGGTCTACCAGAATCTGGTGTTCTTCCTGGCCGGGGTGCACCTGAAGCCGTACCTGACGCGGTGGGCGGACGGCACCAGCACCCGCCGGCTCGCCGGCACCGGCCTCGCGTACGCGATCGGGCTGGCCGCCATGGCGCTCGCCGGCGCGCAGAGGTGGCCCGGCGTGTACCTGCTCGTCTCCGTGATCGCTGTGGCGTTCGGGCTGACCGCCGCCGCCCGGCTGGCCCGGCACCGCCTGGCCGGTCCGGCACTGGCCCGGCTCGGCCGCCGCACCCTCCCCGTCTACGTGATCCACATGCCGGTGCTTGCGCTGCTGGACCGGCTCCTCGCCGCACCGGTGGCCGGCCTGCCCGGGCCGGCCCGGGCGCTGCTGGTGACCGTCTACCCGGTCCTGCTCACCGCACTCGTACTGGCACTGAGCCTCGCCGCGCACCGCGGCCTCACCGCGCTCGGCGCGCACTGGCTGTTCGACCTGCCGCGCCGCCGCGCCCACTCGAATCCCGAAGGAGAGACCATGCCCCGAATCGACGCGCCGGTACTGCCGGACCGAACACATGTCGAGGAGGCCGCCCGCGTGCTGTCCGGCCGGGTGGTGCGTACCCCGGTGCTGCACAGCCCGGCGATCGACCGCCTGGCCGGCGCCCGCATCCTGCTCAAGGCGGAGAACCTGCAGGACGGCGGCTCGTACAAGATGCGCGGCGCGATGCTGGCGGTGGGCCGGCTCGCCGCCGCCGGGCACACCGGCGTGGTCGCGCAGAGCACCGGCAACCACGCCGTCGCGGTGGCGCTCGCCGCGCGCCGGCACGGGCTGGCCGCGACCGTCGTGCTGCCGGAGGACGCCGCGCCGGTCAAGGTGGACCGGGCGCGGGCGGCGGGCGCCCGGGTGGTCCGGGCCGGCACCACAGTCGAGGAGCGCCTCGCAGTCGCCCGGCGGATCGCCGAGGTGGAGGGCCACCCGCTCGTCGACGCGTACGACCACCCGGACGTGGTGGCCGGGCAGGGCAGCGCGAGCCTGGAACTGATCGAGGAGGCGGCGCGGCGCGGCACACCGCTGGACGCGCTCGTGGTGCCGGTGGGCGGGGGCGGCGGCATCGCCGGTGCCTGCCTGGCGGCGGCCGGAACGCCGATCGAGGTGTACGGCGTGGAGCCGGTCGGGTGCGACTCGCTGGCGCGCAGCCTGGCCGCCGGACGGCCCACACCCGTCGCCCCGGCGCCGAGCCTGGCCGACGGACTCCGTCCCGGCTGCGTCGGTGACCTGCCGTTCGCGGTGGCCCGCAACCGCGTACGCGGGGTGGTCCGGGTCGACGACGACGCGATCGCCGAGGCGTTCCGGCTGCTCCTGCTGGACCTGAAGGTGCTCGTCGAGCCGTCCGGCGCGGCCGCGCTGGCCGGCGCGCTGCGGCTGGGCGAGGTGGCCGGCGCGGGCGGCGTCGTCCGTCCCGGGGACGGGGCGCCGTGGCCGCCCGAGGGCCGGCGGCGGATGACTGTCGGCGTGGTGCTGACCGGCGGAAACGTGGAAGCGGACCTGGTGGCCCGGCTGGCGGGCGACCGGATGACTGTGGGAGTGGCGGCATGAGGGCGACAGTGCGGATCGGTGTCCTGTTCGGAGGCCCGTCGGCGGAACACGAGGTCTCCAGCGCCTCGGCGCTCGGCGTGGCCCGGGCCCTGGCCGAGCAGGGGCACCGGGTGGTGGCGCTCGGCATCACCCGTACCGGCGGGATCCGGCTGCTGCCCGAACCGGTGCTGGCGCAGCACCTCGGCACCGTGGCCGCCGGGCGGGCGATCGACGACCGGCTGCCGGTCACCGGCCCGGCGGTCGAGCTGCGACGCGGAACGACAGCCGGCACTGTCGCGGTCGGCGCGGCCGACGCCCCCGCGACTGTGCACGCCGAGCTGGACGTGGTGTTCCCGGTGCTGCACGGCCCGTACGGCGAGGACGGCGTGGTGCAGGGGCTGCTGGAATCGCTGGGCGTGCCGTACGTCGGGTGCGGGATCCTCGCCTCCGCAGTCGGCATGGACAAGGTGGCGATGAAGCGGGCGCTGCGGGCCGAGGACGTGCCGACCACGCCGTACGTCTGGTTCGACGAGCCGACCTGGCGGGCCGCGTCCGACCCGGAGAAGCTGGTGGTCGGGCTGCGCGGGCCGCTGTTCGTCAAGCCGGCCCGGATGGGCTCCTCGATCGGGATCTCCCGGGTCGCAGACGGCGACGACCTGGTGGCGGCCGTGGAGGAGGCGTTCCGGCACGACCACGTGGTGCTCGTCGAGCAGGGCGTGACCGGCCGCGAGCTGGAGTGCGGCGTGCTCGGCGGCTGGCAGCCGGAGGCGTCGGCGGTCGGCGAGGTCCGGGTCGCGGGCGGCTGGTTCGACTACCGGCAGAAGTACTTCGGCGACGCCGACCCGATGATCGTCCCGGCGCCGCTGCCGGACGAGGTCACCGAGCGGATCCGCGAGCTGTCGGTGCGGGCGTTCACCGCGATCGGCGGCTGGGGCCTGGCCCGTGTCGACTTCCTCTACGACGAGGCCACCGGCGACCTGTTCGTCAACGAGCTGAACACGCTGCCCGGCTTCACCGCGCACTCGATGTACCCGAAGGTGTGGGCCGAATCGGGCGTCGCGTACCCCGAGGTGGTGGACCGGCTCGTCGCGCTCGCCTTCACCAGGCACGCGGCCCGGCCGTCGCGCGAACACCCCGGGGGTACGCCGTGATCCTGCTCTCCGACCCCCGGGTCGCCGCGGTGTCCAGCCGCGACGACGGCGAACCCCTGGTGGACCTGCGCGACGTGCCCGGGCTGCGGGTGGACGGGCGGGCCGCCGACCCCGCCGGGGCGTACGCCCGGGTCCGGCTCGGGGTCGCGGACCGGTTGCTGGCCGCGCAGCGCGCGCTGCCGGCCGGGCTGCGCCTGCTCGTGGTCGAGGGGTACCGGCCGTACCGGGCGCAGCTCGACATCTTCACCGGCTACCGGGACGAACTGCGGCGGCGCCACCCGGACTGGCCGGCGGACCGGCTGCACCGGGAGACCACCAAGTTCGTCTCGCCGGTCGCTGTGGCCCCGCACAGCACCGGCGGAGCAGTCGACCTCACCCTGTGTGACGCCGACGGGGCGGAGTTGGACATGGGCACCGCGCTCGACGCCACCCCGGAGGAGAGCGCCGACGCCTGCTTCACCGCCGCCCGGCACATCCCGGTCAGCGCGTGGCGCAACCGGAACGTGCTGGTGGCGGCGCTGAGCGGTGCGGGGCTGGTGAACTACCCGACGGAGTGGTGGCACTGGTCCTACGGCGACAGGTACTGGGCGCTGATGACCGGAGCGCCGCACACCCGTTACGGTCCGTTGTAGTCCATCAGTCCAGGTGAACGTTCCGGCCCTCCCGTCCGTACCACGCGTCGAACGACAGCGACGACGGGAGAGAACGTGAGGGTGCAGCGCAAGCACGTGCTGGCGGCGACTGTGGCGGTGACCGCCACGGTGGCGGTCTCGGTGGGCACCGGACTCGGTTTCGCGGACACCGCGCCGGCCGCGCGATCGGTCTGCGCCGGGTCGGTGACCTTCTCGGCCGAGGGCGGGCCGCCGGCCGCGACGAGCGACAGGTTCCCGGTGGGCACCCGGCTGCGGGTGACGAACCTGGACAACCGCAAGGTGGCCACGGTGACGGTGACCGGGCCGTCCGGGAGCTGCGTGCTGCTGAACGCCGCCGCCATGGACCTGGTACGCGAGCCGGGCAAGAACGTCATCCGCCGCAACGTGGTGGAACGCCTCGACGGCGGCGGCGCTCCGGCGCCCGGCGTGCAGCCGGGTGAGACCCGGCCGGGCGCGGCGCAGCCGATCGGCGGCAGCGTCTGCTCCGGCGCGCTCACGTTCTTCGCCGAGGGCGGGGCGCCGGCCGCCACCAGCGGTCAGTTCCCGCTCGGCACCCGGCTGCGGGTGACGAACCTGGACAACGACAAGGTGGTGACCGTGACGGTGACCGGGCCGTCCGGTAGTTGCGTGCTGCTGAACACGGCGGCCATGGACGCGATCCGGGAACCCGGCAAGAACCTGGTCCGGCGCAACACCGTGGAACTGCTCCGCTGATCCTCCGGGCGGAACACCATGGGCCGGTCCTGGGGGAGATCGGGCCCATGGTGTTCCACGTCCGGGTTCAGGCGAAGGCGGCCGCCAGGATGTCCAGTCCCCGGCCCAGCTCGTCGTCGGAGATGACGAGCGGAGGCAGGAACCGCAGCACGTTGCCGTAGGTGCCGCAGGTCAGCGTGAGCAGCCCGGCCGCGTGGCAGGCCGCCGAGATCGCCGCCGTGGCGGCCGGGTCCGGGGTCAGCGTGCCCGGCTGCACGATCTCCACGGCGAGCATCGCGCCCCGGCCGCGTACCTCGGCCACGCGCGGGTCACCGGCGGCGATCGCGCGCAGCCGCTCACCCATCACCGCGCCGATCCGGCGCGCGGCGGCGGCCAGGTCCAGCTCCCGCATCGTCTCGATCGACGCGAGCGCGGCGGCGCAGGCGATCGGGTTGCCGCCGTACGTGCCGCCGAGACCACCGACGTGCACCGCGTCCATCAGCTCCGCCCGGCCGGTCACCGCCGCCAGCGGCAGGCCGCCCGCGATGCCCTTGGCCAGCGTGACCAGGTCCGGCTCGACGCCCTCGTGCTCGCAGGCGAACCAGTCGCCGGTGCGGCAGAAACCGGTCTGGATCTCGTCGGCGACGAACACCACCCCGGCCGCCGTCGCCCACTCGCGCAGCGCCGGCAGGAAACCCTCAGCGGGTACGACGAAACCACCCTCGCCCTGGATCGGCTCGATCAGCAGCGCGGCCACGTTCTCCGCGCCCACCTGCTTCTCGATCATCTCGATCGACCGGGCCGCCGCGGTGGCGCCGTCGAGCCCGCCGTCGCGCAGCGGGTACGACATCGGCAGCCGGTAGACCTCACCGGCGAACGGCCCGAACCGGTGCTTGTACGGCATGTTCTTCGCGGTCAGCGCCATGGTCAGGTTGGTCCGGCCGTGGTACGCGTGGTCGAACACCACCACCGCGGGCCGCCCGGTCGCGTGCCGGGCGATCTTCACCGCGTTCTCCACCGCCTCGGCGCCGGAGTTGAACAGCGCCGAGCGCTTCTCGAAGCCACCCGGGGTCAGCGCGTTGAGCTGCTCGCAGACCGCCACGTACGACTCGTACGGCGCGACCATGAAGCAGGTGTGGGTGAACCGTTCGACCTGCGCGCGTACCGCCTCGACCACGCGCGGCGCGGAGTTGCCCACGTTGGTGACCGCGATGCCGGCCGCGAAGTCGATCCACTCCCGGCCGTCCACGTCGGTGATCGTGCCGCCGCCCGCCCGGTCCACGTACGCGGGGATCGTGCTGCCCACGCCCCGCGCCACCGCCTCGACCCGGCGCTTGTGCAGCTCATCGCTGGTGGTCATGGGGATCAGCCCTCGATGTTGTGCATGACGTGCTTGACCCGGGTGTAGTCCTCCAGGCTGTAGACCGACAGGTCCTTGCCGTGGCCGGAGTGCTTGAAGCCGCCGTGCGGCATCTCCGAGACGAACGGGATGTGCGTGTTCACCCAGACGCAGCCGAAGTCCAGCCGACGCGTCATCCGCATGGCCCGGCCGTGGTCGCGCGTCCACACCGAGGCGGACAGGCCGTAGTCCACGCCGTTGGCCCAGCGCACCGCTTCGTCCTCGTCGGAGAAGCGCTGCACGGTGATGACCGGCCCGAACACCTCGTCCTGGATGATCTCGTCGGTCTGGCGTACGCCGGAGACCACTGTCGGGGCGTAGAAGAAGCCGCGCTCGCCGACCCGGGCGCCGCCGGTGGTGACGTTCGCGTGGTCCGGCAGCCGGTCCACGAAGCCGCTCACCCGGGCGAGCTGGTTGGCGTTGTTCAGCGGACCGTAGAGCACGTCGGCGTCGTCCGGCGCGCCGGTGCGGGTGTTGCGGGCCTGCTCGGTCAGCGCGGCCACGAAGTCCTCGTGGATGCCCGGACCGGTGAGGACGCGGGTCGCCGCCGTGCAGTCCTGACCGGCGTTGAAGTAGCCGCCCATCGCGATCGCCTCGGCCGCCGCCGCCACGTCCGCGTCGTCGAAGATCACCACCGGGGCCTTGCCGCCCAGCTCCAGGTGCGTCCGCTTCAGGTCCGGCGCCGCCGCGGCGGCGACCTCCATGCCCGCGCGGGTCGAGCCGGTGATCGACACGAGCTGCGGGGTCGGGTGGGACACCAGCGTACGGCCGGTGTCGCGGTCGCCGCAGACCACGTTGAACACACCAGGGGGCAGGTGCTCGGCGGCGATCTCGGCCAGCAGCAGCGTCGACACCGGCGTGGTGTCCGACGGCTTCAGCACCACCGCGTTACCCGCCGCCAGCGCCGGGGCGATCTTCCAGACCGCCATCATCAGCGGGTAGTTCCAGGGCGTCACCTGGGCGCAGACGCCGATCGGCTCGCGCCGCACGTACGAGGTGTGCCCGGCCATGTACTCACCGGCCGAGCGCCCCTCCAGCAGGCGGGCCGCCCCGGCGAAGAAGCGCAGCTCGTCCACCGCGGGCGGCAGCTCCTCGTCGGCGGTGAGCTGCCGGGGCTTGCCGGTGTTGCGGACCTCCGCGTCGACCAGCTCGGCGGCCCGCGACTCCACCGCGTCGGCGAACTTCAGCAGCGCCCGCTGCCGCTCGGCCGGCGTGGCGTCCCGCCAGGTCTCGAACGCGGCGGAGGCGGCCTTCATCGCCGCGTCCACGTCCGCCGTGCCGGAGACCGGGGCCTGGGCGAAGACCTCGCCGGTGCACGGGTCGATCAGGTCGGCGTAGCCGCCGTCCACCGGGTCGACGTACTCGCCGTTGACGAAGTTGCGCAGCTGCTGCTGGTCGCTCATCAGAAGTCTCCGAGAAGGTGGCCGGGAGGAGGGTCAGCGGAGGTTATCGCAATCTGACTGCCATCTTGGCTACTAAATCCGAGGCAGACAAGGGTTTGAGCAACTGTTTCCGCGTGGGCACCTGTGGTCTAGGCTGCCGGTCGTGGAGCCGAGAGCCTTCTACGTCGCCGGTCGCCCCGCCCACGGCGAGGACGAGCTGACAGTCACCCACCCGTACGACGGACAGCCGGTGGGGCGTACCACGCTCGCCACGGCCGACCAGGTCGAAGCCGCCGTCGCGGGCGCCGACCGGGTGGCGGCGGAGGCCGCGGCCCTGCCCGCGCACGCCCGCGCTGCGGCCCTGGACCACGTCTCCCGCCGGCTCGCCGAGCGGGCCGACGAGGTCGCCGCGCTGATCACCGCCGAGAACGGCAAGCCGGTCAAATGGGCGAAGGCCGAGGTGGGACGCGCGATCTCCACCTTCCGCTGGGCCGCCGAGGAGGCCCGCCGCTTCTCCGGCGAACTGCAACGACTCGACACCGACCCCGCCGCCACCGGCCGGATCGCCCTGGTCCGGCGCGTGCCGCGCGGCCCGGTGCTCGGCATCACCCCGTTCAACTTCCCGCTCAACCTGGTCGCCCACAAGGTCGCCCCGGCGCTCGCCGTCGGCACCCCGATCGTGGTCAAGCCCGCCCCGGCCACCCCGCTCACCGCGCTGCTGCTCGGCGAGATCCTGGCCGAGACCGACCTGCCCGAGGGCATGTTCTCGGTGCTGTCGCTGCCGAACGAGCGCGCCGCCGAACTGGTCACCGACCCGCGGCTGCCGGTGGTGTCGTTCACCGGCTCCGGACCGGTCGGCGCGGCCATCCGCCGGGCCGCCCCGGACAAGCACGTCACGCTGGAACTCGGAGGCAACGCCGCGGCGGTCATCTGCGAGGACTGGGCGGCGGACGAGGACCTGACCTTCGCCGCGCACCGCATCGCCACGTTCTCCAACTACCAGGCCGGGCAGTCGTGCATCGCGGTGCAGCGGGTCTACGTGCACGAATGGCTCTACGACGGCTTCCTGCCCCGGCTCGTCGCGGCGGTGCAGGCGCTGCGCACCGGCGACCCGCGATCCGAGCTGACCGACGTCGGCCCGCTGGTGTCGGTCGAGGCGGCGCAGCGCGTCGAGACCTGGGTGGACGAGGCGGTCGCCGCCGGCGCCGTCATCGAGACCGGCGGGCGGCGCGACGGCGCCACCTACCCGCCCACAGTGCTCAGTGGCGTACCCGCCGACGCGAAGGTGTGCGCCGAGGAGGTGTTCGGACCGGTGCTGGTGGTCGCTCCGGTCGTCAACGACCGGGCCGCGTTCGCCGCCGTCAACGACTCGGCGTACGGGCTCCAGGCCGGTGTCTTCACCCACCGGCTCGACGTGGCGTTCGACGCCGCCCGCACGCTTGAGGTCGGCGGCGTGATCGTCGGGGACGTGCCGTCGTACCGGGCCGACCAGATGCCGTACGGCGGCATGAAGGGCTCCGGAGTCGGGCGGGAAGGGCTGCGCAGCGCGATGGACGACTACACCGAGCCGCGCGTCACGGTGCTGACCGGCGTGGCCCTCTGATCGCCCGCACGCTCACCAGGTGCCGTCGTCGCGGACCCGGGCGGGGGCGCGGCCGAGCAGCAGGGTGGTGAGGGCGGCGTCGATGTCGGCGCCCAGGAACCACTCGCCGGCCTGGTCGAGGGCGAAGACGCGGCCGTGCTCGTCGACCGCGAGGATGCTCTCCTGACGCTCGCTGCCGAGCGGGAACAGACGGGCGCCCAGGACGGCGGCGAAGTCGGCGAGGGAGTCGGCGGTGTGCGCGGCCCGCAGCGGATTCGTGGTGAACCGGCTGATCCACACCTGCTCGCCGGGCCCGCGCCGCCGGCTCAGGACGGCCGGGAACGCGGTGAGCGCCGCCTCGGCGGCGGGGAACGCCTCGTGCCGGTGATGCTGTCCCGCGACCGCTTTCGTCTCGGTCATCGCGCCCATCGCGAGTGCCTCGTTGAACATGCTGATCTGCCAGCCGCCGTCCATGAGGGCATGGGCGACCTCGTCGGGAAAACGGCCGGGTTCAATGACCTCGCGCGGCTCCGGGCGCCATTCCTCCACGAAGGCGAGGTCGGACCACGGCAGTACCGCGAACCGCACCAGGAACCGGACGCACGAGTCGCAGGGAAGATCCGCTTGTCCGCCCTGCGGATCGCCCGGCTCACGACTGCGATAGACCTCGATCCGGCTGGTGCCGAGCAGGTCGCGCGTGTCCTCGATGGACAGCGGCGGCAGACCCTCGGCGGCGCGACGGTGGTCGTGCTCGTAGAGCGCGTCGGAGACGACGATCATCTCGGCGTGCCGCTCCCCGCCGCGTACCAGATGCCCTGCGGGTAGTTCGTCCAGATAGGACTGCACCAGCGGGTGGTGGCGTACCTCGATCTCGCCCTTCGCGCCCTGCGCGACGTGCTGCCGGCCGTCGACAGTGAGGTGCGCCGCCGCGCCGGGCGTGGGCAGGCGGGTCAGCTCACGCAGCAGTTGGGCGGCCGGATCGACGGTACGCGGCGGGCGCGGTTCGGCCGGACGTCGCTGCCGGTACATCCGCTCGACCGCCGCGGCCGGCACCCGCGGCCACGTGGACACCTCGCCGGTCTCCTTGTCGATGACAGTGGTCGGCAGGTCGCCGGGGAGCGCCCGGGCCTCGGTGGACACGATGGAACTCACCACGTAGCCCAGGTCGAACTCCTCGACCTCCGGCGTGCAGGGAAAACCGAGGCGGTCGGAGTCCCGCCGGGCCCACACCGAGGCGATCTGCTCGGCCTGCTGTCGCTCGATCACCACCTGAAATTACCGGACCCCACGGATTTCGTGGCACCCGGTATGGTCGGCCCTACCCACGGTGACGGAAGGGGAGCGACGGTGGCCGAGAGTGCGGACCGGGATGCGAACCGTGCACTACGAGCGCGATTCGACGAGGTGTACGGCCAATACCAGCGCTTGCGGTCCGGTCTGGACGAACTCCAGACCAAGCTGGCCGACCTGCGGGTCACCGAACGCTCCGACGACGGTCAGGTGACCGCGATCGTCGGCGCGCGAGGCGAGCTGATCAGCGTCGAGGTGAGCCCGGCGGCGTTCCACGACCGGGACGCCCGGGCGCTGAGCCGGAAGATCACCGAAACCGTGCTGCGTGCCTCCACCGCGGCTACCACCGCCACCCGCGAGCTTGTCGCCGGCTACCTGCCGCCGGGCTCGCCGTCGGTCGAGTTCCTGCGCACCCATGACTTCGGCGCGCTGCTCGGCCGGGCCGACTCCGCGCTGGCCCGCGGCGAGTGACAGGTGGCCGGGGGAGAGATCTGGCTGGACCCGGACCGGGCCCGCCGCGGCGGGGCCGACCTGGCGCTGTCGGGGCGGGCGGTGAGCGCGGCCCGGCGGGAGACCGGCGAGCCGATCGCCGCCGCGAGCGCCCAGCGGCCCTGGGGCCGCGACGACATCGGCGCCGCGTTCGACAAGCACTACCAGGGCTACGCCGAGACGCTGCTGCGCGCGTGGGAGCTTCTCGGCCGCTCGCTGGAGGTGCTCGGGTCGGACGTCGTCCGCTCGGTCACGGCCACCGTGGAGACGGACCTCAGCAACGCCCGTGACCTCGGGACGATCCCGCAGCAAGGGCACAACCCCCATCGGCCCCGGCGCTGACCACCGGAGGACCCGCGCGTGAGCATGCTGCCCAGCCCGATCCCGCACCCGCTCGACTTCTGCCCGTGGGACCTGCCCGGCTGGATCTACGAGGCGCTCGACTGGGTGGTCGGCGTCGAATGGCCGGAGGGCGACGAGCGCGCCGTCTGGGACCTGGCCGACCAGTGGTACGGCGTGGCAGGCGTCCTGACCCGTCCGCGCGACGACGCGATCACCGCCGCCGGCGAGGTGAAGAGCGGGTACGGGGGAGTCGGCCTGGTCGCCGGCGCGTTCGACACGGCGTGGCACAAGCTCGCCGAAGGTGAGGACGCGCCGCTGCACGTCCTGGTCGCGGCGACCGACGAGCTGGCGCGTCTGGTCGACTCCTGCGGCTGCGACATCGAGGGCGCGAAGCTGGAAGCCTGGATCGAGCTGGGCATCCTGGTCATCGAGTTGCTGTCCCTGGCCGTCGCGACGGTGCTCACCCTGGGCGCCGCCTCACCGGCGGCGGCCGCCGCGATCACCGCCACGCGGGTCGTGGTGCAGCAGATCTTCAAGCGGCTGGTGGCTCAGCTCGCTCGCAAGGCGGTCAAGCAGGGCCTCAAGGAGGCGGGCGAACGGGCCGCGAAGGAGGCGGCCAAGTCCGGTGCCCGCAAGCTGGCCCGCCGGGCCGCGATCGGCGGCCTGCTGGAGGCCGGTCAGGAAGCGGGCACAAGCCTCGGCACGCAGGCGTACCAGAACTCCACCGGCCGGCGGGACGGCCTCGACCTGACCGACGTGAGCACGTCGGCTCTCGGCGGATTCGCCGGCGGTGCGGTCGCGCCGCTGGCCGGGCTGGGCCGGCACGCCAACGGGCCGTTCGCGGAGATCGCCGAGCGGTTCGGGCGGGAGATGGGCGGGGAGACGCTCGCCGAGACCGCTGCGGGTCTGGCGACCGGCCAGGGGCCGTCGCTGGAGGACCTGGCGCGCGCCGCCGCCTCCGGCGCCAGCGGGTCCGCCACGAACCAGGCGGACTCGGCACTGCAACGCCGCCTCGACGGGCAGCTGAGCGGGTTGACGGTGTCCCCGGTCGGCCTGGACGTGCCGGTCGCCGCCGATCCCGTCGGGCTGATCCCGGCCCAGCGGGTCGCCGAGCCGATCGTCCAGGGCAGCGGCACGATCGCCGGCGCCGTTCCCGCGACACCCTCACACGTCACGCCCCAAGCCGCCGGTCCGCACCCGCTCGCCGTGGACCTGCCTCACCCGGCGCCGGATCCCACGACGACGCCGCCGCACAGCGATGTCGTCCCGCACGACGTGGCACGTCCGGCGGTCACCACGAGCCCCACGTTGTCCTCGGTGATCACGGACGCGCCCGTCGCCACGCCCCCGCCGACCGCGTCCGGAGTCCACAACGGCGTAGGTCCGGTGACGGCGCCGATCGACCACCCCACGCCGTCCTCGACCAATCCGGTCCAGGCGGCAGCCTCACCGACGACACTCCCTACACCATCTGCCGACCACACGCGGGTCGCGGCGCCACCAACGGCGGACCGCGCCGCTCCCTTCAGCAACGGAGTTCAGGCGGGACCGCCTCCGGTCTCGCCGGTCCATCCGCCGACGGGGCCGCATCCGGGAGCGCCGGCCGTCGGGCCCGAGCCCCGACCGGGGCCGAACACCCGTTTTCCGCTGCTGGAGTCCTTGGCTCCGCATCGCCCTCCTACCGACTCCCCGGGGCCCCACCCGGGCCCGCCCCATGTCCAGGCGTGGCCCCGTGAGACCGCCGAGCAGCGCGCCGCGCGGCTGAAGGCCGATCGGGAGGGTCTGGACCGGCGGCGCTACCAGGGCTATCTGCAGTCCCAGCGTGCCTTGCACGAGGAGAACAGACGAGAGGCGCAGATCAAGGAGCTGCGTGATCTCGCCGAACAGCATTACGAGGCGGCGCGTTGGCTCCTCATGCAGGCCCACGAACTGCGCCAAGCCGGGCGGCACGAGCTCGCCGACAGGCACGTGTGGGAGGGCCGGCGGCGAGAACGCCTGCATTACCGAGCCGTCGATGAGGTGGAGGCGGTCCGTGCCGGCCAGCGTCTGCCGCAGGAGGTGATGGTCGAGGACGACCTCGACTTCTACCGCATCAACGACGACGTGGCGGACCTGGCCGTCGGCGCGGTGGAGACGGCCGACCACTCCGCGCTCACCGGTCACGGGCACCCCGAGCCGATCGACAGGTCCCGGCCCTACGGCCGCCGGGGAGGGCTCCGGCCTCCGCTGGCGCTGCACCAGACCGACCTCGAACGGCAGATGCCCCGCAACCCCGACGGCAGCGTGACCCGTACCGCCGATCCCCGGCGCGGCAGATGGTTCCGCCTCGCGAACGACGGCGGACCGGCGGCCGACGCGACCCGGGGGATCAACTGCCTCGACTGCACGCTGTCGCTGTTCGAGACCTGGGTCCACGGACGGCCGCGCGTCGCGGCGCCGCGTACGTTCGACGGCTACCTGAACGGCGACGTGAACCGGCCGGTGGGCGGGGAGGCGGACGGGCCGCTTCGCGTCGAGCAGACGACCGGCGGCCGGTTCCAGAACCTCTGCCCGCCGGACCGGCCCGGTGTCACCGGCCGGGAGCGGCAGCTGTTGGTGGACGGCGGTTACCGAGACCTGTACGCGCAGCTGGCGTCGGGTGGCCACGGCAGTTACGCGTTCCTCATCACCAGCTTCGAGGGCGGCGGATCGCACGCGTGGGTGGCGTTGAACCAGAACGGCACGATCCTCTTCCTCGACCCGCAGACGGGCGAGGTGGCGGACCGGCCGATCTACCACCACAGCGGCCGTCCGGCCCGCGGCAACGTGGTCGGCGTCGACGCTCTGGTGCTCGGCCCGGACGGCCGGCCGATGCCGCTCGCCGGCCGCCCACCCGGCACCTACAACGTCCTGCCCGAGCCGCTGCCCCGCCCGGCGCCGCCACGGCCGCCGGCCCCGCCGCCGATCGCCGACGGACCCGTCCCGGACTTCAACCACGTCCACCTGCTCGGCGAGTCCACGACCATCCACCGCCGCGCCGACGGACCGATGCCGGGCAGCGCGCCGCCCGTCGAGCCGGAACCCGACCGGGTACGCGAGGACCACCGGCAGGCACACGCCGACCGGATCGCGGCCGGGCTCTACGTGCGCGACGCGCTGGCGGAGAGCGGGAACCTCGACGCCGCCTTCGCCGCCGGCGTGACGCCCGTCGAGTTGGCGCAGCACGCCGACGTGTCGACGTTGCGGCGGCTCGTACCGGGGCTGGACGAGAGCGGTGCGGCCGACCTCACCCGGTTGTTCGCCGACCCGCGCGTGCAGCGGATGCTCGACCAGAGCTGGGAGGCGCCGCCGCGACGCGAGGAGTTGCTGGCCGAGAGGTTGGTGCGGCAGCTCGCTGAGCGGCCCGACCTGGTCCGGATGATCCTGGCGACACCGGAACTCGCCAACTCGCTCACCGCCCGGCCGCTGACCCTGCATCACTTGGCCAGCCACCAGCAGGCCATCGACGTACTCGGCGAGGTCATCGACGACATCGCGGTCCGCGGGGTCGATGCGGTCATGTCGCATGAAACATTGACGCCCCAACCGACGCCCATCACTCACGAGCAGCGTCGACTCGTCGAATCGGTCGCATCTCGCCGCCAGTCGAGACTGCAACCTGGGTTTGATGAAAGGCGACGTCATGATGAGGTCTACCGCCTTGCATACGTTGACCGGCTGTATGCGGATGCGGTGGTCGCCCAGCAGGAGCTGAACAGGCTTGCCATCAAACTGGCTGCACACGGCGGCACACCCGGCTGGCGGACCGAGCCCAAGAGCCGAGAGCGTGTCCTCGACAAGCTGGAAGGCGAGTACGAGAATGACGCGTCCCAGCTCAAGGACTTGGCCGGCGCCAAAGTGCAGTTCGACAGCATCGATGCGGTTTACCAGGCGCTCGGCCGTCTGGCAGCCGACCCGGAGGTCGTGATTCTGCACATCAAGGATCGTTTCCTCAATCCGCAGGGGAGCGGTTATCGGGACCTACTGCTGAACCTCCGGATGTCGAATGGCCATGTGGGAGAGCTTCGGCTGCACCTGGTGTCGCTCGATGACATCGCAGAGTGGGAGCATTCGTTGTACGAGGTTCGGCGCGACCTCAGCGCGGCGGCAGAGATCGAGGGCAGGTCGTTGACACCGGGGGAACGTGCGATTCGGGACGGACTCCTCCGGCGAGTGCAGAACGCTTACTGGAGCAAGGTGCAAGAGAGTCTTGGGGAGGAGCCACCGCGGTGAGTCAGGTAGAGGGCTTGCGGCTGCCGAAGTTCTTCGATTACTTCGGGTCCCCTCTGAAGCTCGTAGCCACCGCCGACGGCGGCATGGCGGGCTGGCGGCTTTCCAAGGACACGGGGGGCTGGCGGGAGGCCAACAATCTCGTCGACAAGGTGCTTTTCGTCGGCGGCGACGAGATCAATCAGATCTCACCGGATGAGTTCGTACAACTCACTGAGCACGAGCGAGGTCGCTATCTGAGTGGCGACGGACCGATCTTCGCTCTCTATGAAACCGTCCAGGCGATCGAGGACACGCTTCGGGCGGAACGCCGGTACCCGACGCCGCAGGAGCAGGCACTGATCCGGGGCGTCCGGCGGCGGACCTTCGTGATGTTCGAGGAGCAGCTCCAGCAGGCCGGTGACCCCGCCGCCGACCCCACCATCGCCTCCATCGCCTCCTGACAGCGACCGGGAACGCCATGCCCTCCACCGACGGCCCACCCGTGCCCTACGTGCCGCCCGCCGACGTGGCGGAGGCGCGACGCGTACAGGAGGAGTTGCGGTCCCGGGTGGACCTGGTCGGGCCCGGTCCTGCCGCGCCCGCGACGGTGGCCGGCTTGGACGTGGCGTACGCGCAGGACGGTGACCTGCTCGCGGCGGCCGTCACGGTCCTCGACGCGGCCACCCTCGACGTGGTGGACGAGGCGGTGTGCGTGGGGCGGCCCGCCTTCCCGTACGTGCCGGGGCTGTTCGCGTTCCGCGAGATGCCGGCGTTGCTCGCCGCGCTGGACCGGCTCACGGTCCGTCCCGAGCTGCTGGTCTGTGACGGGCACGGCCTGGCGCACCCGCGCCGGTTCGGGCTGGCCTGCCACGTGGGCCTGGTGACCGGGCTGCCGACGATCGGGGTGGGCAAGACGCCGCTCGTCGGCTCGTGGACGGGTCCCGGTCCCGAGCGTGGGGACAGCGCCGACCTGTGCGACGGCGGCGAGGTGGTCGGGCGGGTACTGCGGACTCAGGACGGTGTCCGGCCGGTCTTCGTGAGCGTCGGGCACCGGATGGGGTTGGACGACGCGGTGGAGCGGGTACTGGCTCTGACGCCCCGGTACCGGCTGCCGGAGACCACCCGTACGGCCGACCGGCTGTGCCGGCGGGCGCTCGCCGATGCAGGCGCGTCGGGCGGTGACCTGGGCGGGCGGTGATCGCGTGGCGCTGCACACATGTGGCGTGCTCGATGCGCGGGTGCCCGGAGGGGCCGGTAGTAACCTGACCGGCGGATCCGGTCCGGACGCAACGGTGAGGTGGAGATGTCGGCAGGGCGGCACGCGGCGCGGTGGGCCATGGTCGGCGCGCTGCTGGGTGGCCTGATCGCCGTCCCGGCGTCACCGGCGTCGGCCCGGGACGACCGGGTGGGACTGCGCGCGGCGAAGAGCTTCACCGCCGGTGGGCCGCCCGGAACGGTGGCGGTCGAGGTGCGCAAGCGGACGGACGGCTGCGTGCAGTTGCGTACCGCTGTCGGGCTCCGGCTGGAGGGCCTGCGGGCCGACCGGGTCCGGGTGCAGGTGGCGTCCGGCGGCCGATGGGTGCCGGTGCAGGTCTCCGGGGACGGCGGCGCCGTCGCCACCGCCGCGGTGGCCCCGGTCGACCGGCCGCTGTGCAAGGGCAAGGGCGTCACCGTGCGTTACCGGGTGTCCTTCCTGGCCGGGACCGTCGGCGGCCGGCTGGAGCTGGCCGGTGAGGCGAGCGCCGCGAACGGCGACGTGCTCGGCCGGGCCGGCGGGTCGGCCCGGCTGGTGGGCGCGGCGACGCCGAGCCCCACCCCGTCCCGTAAGCCCTCGCCGACGCCCAGCGCGAGCGAGACCACGGCGGCCGAGGCGACCAACACGTCGCCGGTCGCCGCCGCCGTCGCCCCGGCCACCGCCGCGGCCGACGACTCGTCGTTCGGAGGTTCCATGATCATGTGGTTCGGTATCGGGCTGGTGCTGGTCGGCGCCGCCCTCATCGTCCTGCTGCTGCGCCGCAACCGCGCCGACCGCGGCGGTGACGGCGCGGATGCCGGCCTCCCGCCGGTCCCGCTGCCGCGCAGCACCACCACCTACCGCTCCGGCACGCCCGGGCCGGCCCCCACGGTGTACGGGGGCGCGACGCCGCCCCGCCCGGCCGGCAACGTGTACGGCGCGCCCGCGTCCGCCCCGACGCCACCGGCCCCGCCCGCCGGGGACGCGACGAGCGTCTTGCCCCGCTTGCCGGACTGAGCCGGAACCCGACCCGCTCCCGGGGTTACCGTGACGGTGGGTGGTCATGCCGTGACCCGGTAGCCGCCACCTGCCCGACCGGAGGACGGAACACCGGGGCCGAACGGGGCCCGGTGCCGGGGCCGCTCGGCCGATAAGATCGCGTGCGCCGATCGGCACCGCCGACCGGTGAGACCGCATACGTGGAAGGAGCCGCGCCGTGGCCCTGGACCCGCAGTTGCTCGACATCCTCGCCTGCCCGGACACGCACCACGCCCCGCTCGACTACGACGCGCAGGCGCAGACGCTCACCTGCACCGAGTGCGGTCGCATCTTCGAGGTCCGGGACGACGTCCCGGTGCTCCTGCTGGACGAGGCGCGTGGTGGACCCGCCGCCGACGACGCGCGGGGCGGGTCGTCGCGGTGATGGAGGGTACGGCCGGGGTCAGCGGCCACCGGCACGCGGACGAGGCCCTGCTGGACGACGCGGCGCAGCTCTCCGAGCGGGATCCGGGCGGCATGCTCCGGTTCACCGCGTCCGCCGGCGCCCAGGTGCGCGAGTCGGCGGCGCTGGCCGCCGAGGCGAACCTGACGGTGCTCGCCGACGACGGACGACCCCGCGCGGTGGTCATCGCCGGCATCGGCACCGCCGGGCGTACCGGTGACGTGCTGGCCACCGTCGCCGGGCCGCGCTGCCCGGTGCCGGTCATTCCGCACCGCAGCGCCGGCGTGCCGGGCTGGGTGGGCGCGGCGGACGTGGTCATCGCGGTGAGCGCGTCCGGTCGCAGCCCGGAGGCGCTGGGCGCGGCCGAGGCGGCGCACCGGCGCGGCGCCCGGCTGGTCGCCGTCGGCGCGCCCGACTCGCAGCTCCAGTCCGTGGCGGAGCGGGCGCGGGCGCCGTTCATCCCGGTGCCCCGGCGCGCGCCGGCCCGGGCCAGCCTCTGGGCGCTCACCGTGCCGGTTCTGCTGGCCGCCCGTACCCTCGGGCTCGTGAAGGTCAACGAGGCGGATCTGGCCGAGACGGCGGCCCGGCTGGACGCCGACGCCGATCGATGCCGGCCGACCGCCGAGTCCTTCGTCAACCCGGCGAAGTCGCTGGCGCTGGGGCTGTCCGGTTCGATCCCGATCGTGTGGGGTTCGTCCCCGCTGGCCACCGTGGCCGCCCGGCGGTTCGGTGACACGCTGTCCGCGAACGCCCGCTACCCGGTGGTCGCCGGTGCGCTGGGCGAGGCGGGCCGGGGCCGCGTCGGCCTGCTCGACGGGGTGTTCGGCGGCCTGGCCGAGGGCGAGCGGGACATCTTCGCCGACCCGGGCGACGACGAGCCCGACGGCACCCGGCTGCGGCTGGTGCTGCTGCGCGACGGCGGGCTCAACGCCGACGACGACACCGACGAGCCGCTGGCGGTCGAGGAGCGCCGCGCGGACGCGGTGCAGACGCTCGCCGAGCGGCGCGGCGTGCGCTGCGACGTGGTGACCGCCGAGGGCGGCTCCGCGCTGGAGCGGCTCGCGTCGCTGGTGGCGGTCCCCGACTTCGCCTCGATCTACCTCGCCCTGGCACACGGGCTGGACCCGATGGCGGTACCGGCCATCACGGAGATGAAGGAGCTGGCTAACCAGTGAGCACACGGGGCATCGAGCGAGGCGGGGAATGAGCGCAAACGGGGGCACCAAGGCGATCGTCGCCGCCCTGGCGGCGAACCTCGGCATCGCCGTCACCAAGTTCATCGCGTTCGCCCTCACCGGCTCGTCGTCGATGCTGGCCGAGTCGATCCACTCGGTGGCCGACTCGGGTAACCAGGGCCTGCTGCTGATCGGCGGCCGGCGGGCCAAGCGGCAGGCCACGCCGCAGCACCCGTTCGGGTACGGCCGGGAGCGCTACATCTACGCCTTCATCGTGGCGATCGTGCTCTTCAGCATCGGTGGCCTGTTCGCGCTCTACGAGGCGTACCACAAGGCGTCCGACCCGCACCCGATCGAGAGCTGGCAGTGGGTGCCGGTGGCGGTGCTCGTGGCGGCGATCGTGATGGAGAGCTTCTCCTTCCGTACCGCGATCAAGGAGTCGAACCTGGTCCGGGGCAACCAGACCTGGGTCCGGTTCATCCGTCGCGCCAAGGCGCCGGAGCTGCCTGTGGTGCTGCTGGAGGACTTCGGCGCCCTGGTCGGTCTGGTCTTCGCGCTGTTCGGTGTCGGCATGACGCTGATCACCGGCAACGGCATGTGGGACGCGGCGGGCACCGCGATGATCGGCGTGCTGCTGGTGATCATCGCGATCACGCTGGCGATCGAGACCAAGAGCCTGCTGCTCGGCGAGGGCGCCGAGCAGAGCGAGCTGGAGAAGATCGAGCAGGCCGTGACGAACGGTCCCGAGGTCGAGCGGATCATCCACATGAAGACGCTCTACCTCGGCCCGGAGGAGCTGATGGTGGCCGCGAAGATCGCGGTGCCGGCCTGGGAGACCGCCCACGACCTGGCCCGCGACATCAACGCGGTCGAGGCGCGGATCCGGCGTGAGGTGCCGACCGCCCGGGTGATCTACCTGGAGCCGGACATCTACTCGCCCGCCGCCGAGCAGGCCGGCACCGGGCAGGCGGCGGACACCGCCGTCCCGGAGGCCGTGACCACTGGTGGGACGCACGCGGCCGACGAGGTCGCCGGGCGGCCCGGGAGCTGACCGATGGAGTTGTTGCAGGGCCGGATCCGTGACTACGCCTGGGGCTCGCGCACCGCGATCGCCGAGTTGCAGGGGCGGCCGGTGCCGAGCAACGGGCCGGAGGCGGAGCTGTGGCTGGGCGCCCACCCGGGCGCCCCGGCCACTGTGCAGCGCGACGGCCGGCCGGTCAGCCTCACCGACCTGCTGGTGGCCGAGCCGGGCCACTGGCTGGGCGAGCGGCTGGTCGGCCGGTTCGGCACCCGGCTGCCGTTCCTGCTGAAGGTGCTCGCCGCCGACTCGCCGCTGAGTCTCCAGGCGCATCCGGACGCCGAGCAGGCCCGCGCCGGGCACGCCGCCGACGTGGGGCGGGTCAACTACGTGGACCCGTACCACAAGCCGGAGCTGCTGGTGGCGCTCTCCGAGTTCGACGCGCTGTGCGGCTTCCGCGACCCCGGGGAGTCGGCGGAGGCGATCGCCGCGTTCGGCGTACCCGCGCTGGAACCTGTGGTGGCGGCGTTGCGGGACGGGCCGGCGGGGCTGCGGGAGGCGGTCCGCCTGCTGTTGAGCTGGCCGCAGGCGGAGCGCGCCGGGCTGGTGGCGGCCGTGCTGGCGGCGGCGGAGGCCGGGCCGGCCTCGGCGGACGCCGAACTGGTCCGCACGCTGGCGGCCGGCTATCCGGCCGACCCGGGCGTGGTGGTGGCGTTGCTGCTGCACCATGTCCGGCTGTCGCCGGGCGAGGGCATCTGGATGCCGGCCGGGAACCTGCACGCCTACCTGCGCGGCACCGGCGTGGAGATCATGGCGGCCAGCGACAACGTGCTGCGCGGCGGGTTCACCGCGAAGCGGGTCGACGTGGACGAGTTGCTGCGGGTGCTCCGGTTCGAGGTGCTGACCCGGCCGGTGCTGCGGCCGGAGCAGGTGGAGCCGGGCGTGCTGACCTGGCCGGTGCCGGTGGAGGACTTCGCGCTGCACCGGGTCGAGGTGGCCGCCGGGTCGGCTGGTGTGCGGCTGACGCTGCCCGGGCCGCGGGTGGTGCTCTGCCGGGCCGGGAAGCTGACGGTCGACGACGGCGTGGGGTCGGTGACGCTGGACGCGGGTCAGGCCGCGGTGGGTACGGCGGCCGGTGGCCCGCTGGCGGTGAGCGGGGCGGGCGAGGCGTTCGTCGCCACTTGCGGCATGCACTGACCCGGACAAGTCCGACTTTCCCGAAACGGCTTGACGGTCACCATGCGTGGTGTGACTCTATGGGTACGCAGCGTTGTCGCGACGAAGGTCCGGTGACGTGCGGGGGAACCAAACCGGGGGGATGCGCGGGGCGGCCGGGCCGTGAGTGGGAGAGTCCGCTCACGACCGACCGCCCCGTGCGCTGTCCGCCGACCGGCCGATTGCGCGGTCGGCCAACCGGGCACGGGTCGAGTGGCCCGCGAGCGTAAGGTGGAAGGCTGCGCACCACCATCGTTCGACAGGAGCTTCCATGACCAGCACCCTCCCGGCGGCCTCCAGCGGCGCGTCGTCGCAGGCCCGGCCGAGCACCCTCGCCGAGGGCGACTACAAGGTGGCGGATCTGTCGCTCGCCGCGTTCGGGCGCAAGGAGATCCGGCTCGCCGAGCACGAGATGCCCGGCCTGATGGCGATCCGGCGCGAGTTCGCCGAGGCCCAGCCGCTGGCCGGCGCCCGCATCACCGGTTCGCTGCACATGACCGTCCAGACCGCCGTCCTGATCGAGACCCTGGTCGCGCTCGGCGCGCAGGTCCGCTGGGCGTCCTGCAACATCTTCTCCACCCAGGACCACGCCGCCGCGGCGATCGTGGTCGGCCCCGAGGGCACGCCGGAGGCCCCGGCGGGCGTGCCGGTCTACGCCTGGAAGGGCGAGACGCTGCCGGAATACTGGTGGTGCACCGAGCAGGTGCTGGCGTGGCCCGACGGGCAGGGCCCGAACATGATCCTGGACGACGGCGGCGACGCCACCCTGCTCGTCCACAAGGGCACCGAGTTCGAGAAGGCCGGCGTCGTGCCGCCGGTCGAGTCCGCCGACTCCGAGGAGTACGCGGTCATCCTCGAACTGCTGCACCGCTCGCTGGCCGAGGACGGCCAGCGCTGGACCCGGATCGCCGCCGGCATCAAGGGCGTCACCGAGGAGACCACCACCGGCGTGCACCGGCTCTACGAGATGCACCGCGCCGGCACGCTGCTCTTCCCGGCCATCAACGTCAACGACTCGGTGACCAAGAGCAAGTTCGACAACAAGTACGGCTGCCGCCACTCGCTCATCGACGGCATCAACCGCGCCACCGACGTGCTGATCGGCGGCAAGATGGCCGTCGTCATGGGCTACGGCGACGTGGGCAAGGGCTGCGCCGAGTCGCTGCGCGGTCAGGGTGCCCGGGTCGTGGTGACCGAGGTCGACCCGATCTGCGCGCTGCAGGCGGCGATGGACGGCTACCAGGTCGCCACGCTCGACGACGTGGTGGAGCAGGCCGACATCTTCATCACCGCGACCGGCTGCTTCGACGTCATCACCAACGAGCACATGGCCCGGATGAAGCACCAGGCCATCGTGGGCAACATCGGCCACTTCGACAACGAGATCGACATGGCCGGTCTGGCCAAGCGCAGCGACGTGACCCGGGAGAACATCAAGCCGCAGGTCGACGTGTGGCGCTTCGACGACGGCCACGCCATCATCGTGCTGTCCGAGGGCCGCCTGCTGAACCTGGGCAACGCCACCGGCCACCCGAGCTTCGTGATGTCGAACTCGTTCGCCAACCAGACGATCGCCCAGATCGAGTTGTTCACCAAGACCGACGAATACCCGATCGGCGTCTACGTGCTGCCCAAGCACCTGGACGAGAAGGTCGCCCGGCTGCACCTGGACGCGCTCGGCGCGAAGCTGACCACGCTCACCAAGGAGCAGGCCGCCTACCTGGGCGTCTCCCCGGAGGGCCCGTTCAAGTCGGACCACTACCGCTACTGAGTTCCACGCTCCCGGAGGGACCGGGGTCGGCCGCCGCGCGGCCGTCCCGGTCCTTTTCGCGTACGGGGGGAGTCCGGCGGATGTCGAACCGGGTGACGTTACCCGGATCAGCTTGACGTTTGCTGTGAAGAGGAGCAAGGTATGGCTGCCCTAAGTTAACTGAGGCAAGCCTGAGTACGGAGTCTCCATGTTCGCCACGTACCTGATCGGCCTACGCGAGGGCCTGGAAGCGACGCTCGTGGTCAGCATCCTCGTCGCCTTCCTGGTCAAGTCGCAGCGCCGGGACCGGCTGCCGCAGGTGTGGGCCGGCGTCGGCCTGGCCGTGGCGCTCTCCGTCGGCTTCGGCTCGCTGATCCAGTACACCTCCACCTCGCTGCTGCGCACCTCCGAGTCGCGCGAGCTGTTCGAGGCGGTCACGTCGGTCGCCGCCGTGGTGTTCGTGACCTGGATGATCTTCTGGATGCGCCGGGCCGCCCGCACCATCGCCGGAGAGCTGCGCGGCAAGCTCACCGACGCGCTCGCGGTCGGCTCCGTGGCCGTGGCCGGCATGGCGTTCCTCGCGGTCATCCGCGAGGGCCTGGAGACCGCGCTCATCTTCTACGCCGCGGCCGAGAGCGCGGCCGGCGGCACCGGGCCCGGCTCGCTGCTCGCCCTGGCCGGCGGCATCGCCACCGCCGTCGTGATCGGCTTCCTGCTCTACCGCAGCGCGGTACGGATCAACCTGAGCCGGTTCTTCACCTGGACCGGCGCGCTGCTCATCCTGGTCGCCGCCGGCATCCTCAAGTACGGCGTGCACGACTTCCAGGAGGCGGGCGTGCTGCCCGGCCTGAACGACCTGGCCTTCGACATCTCGAACACGCTCGACCCGGGCTCCTGGTACGGGGCGCTGCTCGCCGGCATGTTCAACGTCACCGCCGCGCCGACGGTGCTGGAGCTGGCCGCCTGGGTCGCGTACGCGGTGCCGGTGCTCGTGCTCTTCCTGCGCAAGCCGGCCAAGCCCGCTCAGCCCGCGGAGCCGGCCCGGCCCGCCGAGCAGGTCCCGGCCGCCGCGCCCGCAGCCGACACGTCCGACGCGCCGGCCGACGTCGCCGCCGTTCCGTCCCCCCGCGCCTGAACCACCGTTCCCGGAGGAGACCCCGCACGATGCGTACCACTCGACTCGTCGCGCCCGCCGCCGCCGGGCTGCTCGCCGTCGCCGGACTGGCCGGCTGCGGGGGCGGTGACGACGCCGACGCCACGAACGGCGGGCCGATCGCCGTCAAGGCCACCGACACCGTCTGCGAGGTCGGCGACACCGAGATCGACGCCGGTCAGGTGACCTTCAAGGTGACGAACACCGGTTCCAAGGTCAACGAGTTCTACGTCTACGCCGCGGGTGACCGGGTGATGGGCGAGGTGGAGAACATCGCCCCCGGGCTCAGCCGTGAGCTGCGGGTCGAGCTGACCGCCGGCACGTACGAGACGGCCTGCAAGCCGGGGATGAGCGGCCGGGGCATCCGGGGCGCGCTGAAGGTCTCCGGCACCGCCGCCACCGTCGCCCCCGACGCCGCGCTGACCCAGGCCACCGAGAGCTACCAGCGGTACGTGCGCAGCCAGACCGCCGCGCTGCTGACCAAGACCGAGGAGTTCGTGGCCGCGGTCAAGGCGAACGACGTGGCGAAGGCCAAGGCGCTGTACCCGGTGGCCCGCACCTACTGGGAGCGGATCGAGCCGGTCGCGGAGAGCTTCGGCGACCTCGACCCGAAGATCGACGGCCGTGAGGAGGTGGTCGAGGAGGGCATGGAGTTCACCGGCTTCCACCGGATCGAGAAGGACCTCTGGACCACCGGCGACGTCAGCTCCGACGGCGCGATCGCCGACCGGCTCCTGGTCGACGTCAAGGCGATCGTCGCCAAGGCCGACGCCGAGAAGCTCACCCCGCTCCAGCTCGCCAACGGCGCCAAGGCGCTGCTCGACGAGGTCGCCAGCGGCAAGATCACCGGCGAGGAGGAGCGCTACTCGCACACCGACCTGTGGGACTTCAACGCCAACCTGGAGGGCTCGAAGGCGGCCATCGCCGCGCTGCGCCCGGCGCTGGAGCAGCGCGCGCCCGACCTGGTGAAGCAGCTCGACAGCGAGTTCGCGAACGTGGAGGCCACGCTCGGCAAGCACCGCGCCGGCGACGGCTGGAAGCTGCACACCCAGCTCGGCAAGGACGAGCTGAAGGAGCTGTCGGACGCGGTGAACGCGCTGGCCGAGCCGGTCAGCAAGGTCGCGGCGGCAGTCGCGCGATGACCGGCCCGGCCGGCGGTGACGCGACGAGCGAGCCGAACCGCGAGCGGACCGGCCGCGGCCTGTCCCGGCGCCGGGCGATGACCCTGGCCGGCGTCGGCGTGGCCGGCGTCGCCGGGGTGGCGGGTGGCGCGGGCGCGCTGCTCGCCGGCGGGAACGAGGCATCAGCCACCGGATCCGCCGCCGGGTCGGTGCGGTTCCTCGGTGAGCACCAGGCCGGCATCACCACCCCGGCCCAGGACCGGCTGCACTTCGTCGCGTTCGACGTGATCACGAAGGACCGGGACCGGCTCGTCGCCATGCTCCAGGAGTGGACCGCCGCCGCGGCCCGGATGACCGCCGGGAAGGACGCCGGGGTGATCGGCGCGGTCGGCGGCATGCCCGAGGCCCCGCCGGACGACACCGGCGAGGCGCTCGGACTACCTCCATCGCAGCTCACCCTCACCGTGGGCTTCGGGCCGACGCTGTTCCGCGACGCGCAGGGCCGGGACCGTTTCGGCATCGCCGCGCGCCGCCCGGCCGCGCTCGCCGACCTGCCGCACTTCGCCGGGGACGCGCTCAAGCCGGAGCTGTCCGGCGGCGACCTCTGCGTCCAGGCCTGCGCCAACGACCCGCAGGTGGCGGTGCACGCCATCCGCAACCTGGCCCGGATCGGCATGGGCGTGGTGAGCGTCCGCTGGTCGCAGCTCGGCTTCGGGCGTACCTCGTCGACGTCCCGGGACCAGGCCACCCCGCGCAACCTGTTCGGCTTCAAGGACGGCACCGCCAACCTCAAGGCCGAGGACGCCGGCCTGCTCCGCGACCAGCTCTGGGTGCAGCCCGGCGACGGTCCGGACTGGATGACCGGCGGCTCCTACCTGGTCACCCGGAAGATCCGGATGCTGATCGAGACGTGGGACCGCAGCCCGCTCGCCGAGCAGGAGATGATCGTCGGCCGGACCAAGGGCAGCGGCGCGCCGCTGGGCCGCCGGGACGAGTTCGACGAGCCCGACTTCGCCGCGAAGGGCGACGACGGCGCGCCGCTCATCGCCGACACCGCGCACGTACGACTCGCTCACCCGGACGCGAACGGCGGGGCCCGGCTACTGCGCCGCGGCTACAACTTCGTGGACGGCTCGGACGGGCTGGGCCGGCTCGACGCCGGTCTGTTCTTCATCGCCTACCAGCGGGATCCGCGCCGGCAGTTCGTGCCGATCCAGACCCGGCTGGCGCGCAACGACGCGATGAACGAATACCTGCGGCACGTCTCCAGCGGGCTGTTCGCCTGCCCGCCCGGCGTACGCGACGCGGCCGACTGGTGGGGGCGGGCGCTGTTCGCCTGAGCCCGGCTCAGCGGCGTACCGGATCGGGGCCGGCGTCCGGTGCGGCGGACCGCAACCGGCCGGTGACCGGCGTGGCGGGACGCAGGGCGGCCGGCACGGCGGCCGACGCCGGGACCAGCTCCGGCCAGAGTGTGGCGGTGACCGCCCGGGCCCGGCCCAGCCGCAGCGCCGCCCGGCGCCCCCGCTCGGCCAGGACGGCGGACAGGTAGACCCAGTCCGGCGCGGCCCACGGCGGCGGCGGCGAGGTGACCGCGGCGACCTCCGCCCACAGCGCCCGGCCCAGCCGGAAACGGTCCGGTTCGGCCAGCTGGGGGAGCCGGTCCAGGTACTGCCGGACGGCCAGCGCCAGCCCGTCGTCGAACCGGGTCAGGTCGAGCGTGGCCGCCCAGGCCAGCAGCGGCGGCGGGGCCGGTGGCAGCGGCCGCCACAGCGTGGCGCCGCGGCTGTGCACCACGAGCGTGCCGGCGACCAGGTCACCCAGCCGGCGACCGCGCGGGTCGGTGAGCATCACCGTGACGCTCGCGACCCAGCTCAGCAGCGGCAGCACCAGCCCGGGCCACTCCACCGCCACGCCCACGAGCGCCCGGGTCAGCGACTGGCCCACACCCACCGGGCCGCCGTCGGCGCGTACCACCCGCAGCCCCACTGCCAGCTTGCCCACCGTCCGGCCACCGGCGAAGCGTTCCATCGTCACCGGATAACCGAGCAGGACCAGCACCATCAGCACGACCTGGAGCGCGCCGGCCAGCGCCAGATCGAGGGAGTCACCGAGCAGCGCGAGCGCCGCCATCGCCAGCACCGCGCCGAGCACCAGGAACAGCGCGACCTGGATCACGGCGTCGATCAGCAGGGCGAGCACGCGGGAGCCCAGCCGGGCCACCCGGACGTCCAGCTCCACCGCCTCGCCGCTGACCAGACCGGCGTCGCCCCAACGGGGCGGTGGAGGAGGTTGCGCGCGCACCCCGACAGTGAACACCATGGACGCCGAACGGGGGAGGGTGAGTGGATCTCGACGCGTACGTGGCCGAACACGGCGCCGAATGGCGGCGGCTGGAACACCTGACCGGGCGGCGTCGGCTCGACGCGGCAGAGGTCGACGAGCTGGTGGCGCTCTACCAGCGCAGTGCCACGCACCTCTCCGCGCTGCGCGCCCGGGCACCCGAACCGGCGCTGGTGAACCGGCTGTCCCACCTGGTCCTCGCGGCCCGCGCCCGGGTCACCGGCCGGCCCCGGCCGTCGTGGGCGGCGGTGGGCCGCTTCCTGGCCGCCGACCTGCCCGCCGCGCTCTACCGGGCGTGGCCGTGGTGGTGCGGCGTGGCCACCGCGTTCAGCGTGCTGAGCGCCTTCCTCATCTGGTTCGTCGCCGGCAACCCCGACACCGCCGCCGCGTTCGTCGGCGACGAGGAGGCCCGGCAGCTCGTCGACTCCGGTTTCGCCGGCTACTACTCCGAGTTCTCCGCGCCCACGTTCGCGTTCCGCCTGTGGACGCACAACGCCTGGCTGGCCGCCCAGTGCCTGGCCGCCGGTGTGCTCGTGGTGCCGGTGTTCTGGCTGCTGTGGCAGAACGCGCTGAACATCGGCGTGGTCGGCGGCGTGATGATCGCCTACGGCCGGGCCGACGTCTTCTTCGGCATGATCACCCCGCACGGGCTGCTGGAGCTGACCGGCATCTTCGTCGCCGCCGGGGTCGGCCTGCGGACCGCCTGGGCCTGGATCGCCCCGCCCGCGCACCTCGGACGCGGCCGGGCCCTCGCCGAGGCGGGACGGCTCGCCGCCGTGGTCGCGGCCGGCCTGGTCGGCGTCTTCGCCGTCTCCGCGGTGATCGAGGCGTTCGTGACCCCGGCGCCGGTGCCGATCCCGCTGCGGGTGGCAGCGGGCGCCGCGGTGTGGCTGGCCTTCCTGGCGTACGCGCTGGTGCTCGGCCGGCGCGCGGTCAGAGCCGGCCGAGGGACTTGAGCCGCAGATAGGTGTCGGCGACGGCCGGGGCGAGCCGGTGCCCCGGCACGTCCACCACCGTCACGCCGTAGCGCGACAGGGCGGCGCGTACCCGGTCCCGCTCGGCCAGCGCCCGCCACGCCGACGCGGCCGCGTACGGGTCGTCCGGGCCGGCCGGGGTGGCGGTGGCGAGCCCGGTCAGCACCGGGTCGCCGGCCGCCGCGAGCACCACCCGGTGCCGGGTGGCCAGCCGGGGCAGCACCGGCAGCAGCCCGTCGCCGATCGCGCCCGCCTCCAGCGCGGTGAACAGCACCACCAGGCTGCGCTGCCGCTCCCGGCGCAGCACCTCGGCGGCGATCAGCTCGAAGTCGGTCTCGACCAGCGCGGGCTGCAACGGCGCCACCGCGTCGACCAGCCGGGCGAGCAGTGCCGCACGGCCGCTGCCGGTCACCCGGGCCCGGATCTCGGTGTCCGCCGCCAGCAGGTCCACCCGGTCACCGGCGCGGGCGGCCAGCGCGGTGAGCAGCAGCGCCGCGTCGATGGCGGTGTCCAGCCGGGGCTCGTCACCGAGGCGTACCGCCGACGTGCGGCCGGTGTCCAGGACGCACACCAGGCGCCGGTCCCGTTCCGGGCGCCAGGTACGCACCAGCACGTCGGCGCGGCGGGCGCTGCCCCGCCAGTCGATCGAGCGGACGTCGTCGCCCACCGCGTACTCGCGCAACGTGTCGAACTCGGTGCCGTGGCCGCGCCCCCGGGTCACCTGCACGCCGTCGATGACCCGCAGCCGGGACAGCTTCTCCGGCAGGTGCCGGCGGGAGTCGAAGCGGGGCAGCACCCGCAGCGTCCACTGCGGCGTCGCCGGCCGTTCGGCGTGCTGCCTCGCGCCCAGGCGCATCGGCCCGAGCGACCGTACGGTCAGCGCCGCCGCCGGACGGTCGCCGCGCCGGGTCGGGGTGAGCCGGACCGGCAGCGTGGCGGCGCCACCGGGCGGCACGGTGAGCAGGCGGTCCGGCGGCACGTCCGGGCGTGCCCCGGCCGACGGCACCCAGGCGTCGCGTACCTGGGCGTACAGCGTGCGGTCGGTCGGGTTGGCCAGGTGCAGCGTGACGGTCGCGGTGCCGCCGAGGCGGACCGTCCGTTCCCCGGAGCGGGTCACCGTGAGCGCGTCCGGCGGCACCGCCATCGCCCGGTCGAGCAGCACCAGCAGCAGCACCGCCGCGGTCAGCACGGCGACGCCGAGGAACGGGGCCGGCCAGGCCGGCAGGGTCAGCGCGCCCACGCCGAGCAGCAGACCCGCCCGCCAGGTCATCGCGGCGTCGGCACGGTGGCCAGCACCGAGTCCAGCACGGCGTCCGCTGTGACGCCCTCCAGCTCCACCTCCGGGCGCGGGCGCAGCCGGTGCCGCAGCGTCGGGCGGGCGACCGCCTTGACGTCGTCCGGGGTGACGTGGTCGCGGCCGGCCAGCCAGGACCACGCCTTGGCGGCGTTCAGCAGCGCGGTGGCACCGCGCGGGGACGCGCCCAGCTCCAGCGCCGGGGCGGCCCGGGTGCCCCGGCACAGGTCCACGATGTAGCCGAGCACCGGCTCGGCCACGTGCACCCCCCGCACCTCCGCCCGGGCGGCGGCCAGGTCCGCGGAACCCGCCACCGGGCGTACGCCGGCGGCACGCAGGTCGCGCGGGTCGAAACCGGCGTGGTGCGCGCGCAGCACGCCCAGCTCCTCCTCGCGCTCCGGCAGCGGCACCGTCAGCTTGAGCAGGAAGCGGTCGAGCTGCGCCTCGGGCAGCGGGTAGGTGCCCTCGTACTCGACCGGGTTCTGGGTGGCCACGACGATGAACGGGTCGGGCAGCGGACGGCGCTCGCCCTCGACGGACACCTGCCGCTCCTCCATCACCTCCAGCAGCGCCGACTGCGTCTTCGGCGGGGTCCGGTTGATCTCGTCGGCGAGCAGCAGGTTGGTGAAGACCGGCCCCTCCCGGAACGTGAACGCGGCGGTGCGCTGGTCGAAGATCAGCGAGCCGGTGACGTCGCCGGGCATCAGGTCGGGGGTGAACTGCACCCGCTTGGCGTCCAGGTCGAGCGCGGCGGCAAGCGTCCGGACCAGCAGCGTCTTGGCCACCCCCGGTACGCCCTCCAGCAGCACGTGCCCCCGGCAGAGCAACGCGATCACCAGGCCGGTGACCACGGCGTCCTGCCCGACGACGGCCTTCGCCACCTCGGCACGCAGCCGGTGCAGGGCGGCGCGGGCGCCGGACGGTGCGGTGGTCGTGACGGGTCCGGTCACCGGGTGTCTCCTTCGCTCGGATGCGGGGCCAGGGTACGGGTCAGGGCGTCCAGGTCGCGGGCCAGCTCCAGCAGCTCGCGGTCCTTCTCCGGGGCGGGGCCGTAGAGCAGGTCGGCCATCCGTTCCGGGTCGGCGCCGACGCGCTCGGCGACCCGGGCGGCCACCTCGTCGTCGGGCGTGTCCGGGGGCAGGTTGAGCCGGGTCACGAGCCGGTCCAGGGCGGCGGCGCGCAGCGTCGCGGCGACGGTGTCCCGGGCGCCCGCCCGGCGGTAGAGCCGCGCCCGGCCGCGTACCGTCTCGGCGGACCGGACGGTGACCGGCAGCGGCTCCGACACCGGCGGCCCGAGCCGGCGGGCCCGCCACAGCACCACGAGCAGGCCGGCCAGGGCGAGCTGCACCAGGAGGGCCCAGAACCAGAGCGGGAAGGCACCCCAGAGCGGGTTCTCCCGCGGCGGGTCGGCGCGGTCGGGTGGGTCAGGCCGCTCCGACCGGCCGCTGCCGGCCGGTGCGGGCTGGTCGGTGACCGGATCCGGGGACCAGCTCGGCCCGGTCGGGGCCGGCACCGGCTCGGGCAGGTCGAGCCAGACCAGCGGGCGTCCGCCGCCGAGCAGGCCGGTGGCGAGGGCCTCGTTGCCCCACTCGCCGATCCGGTCGTTGCGGAACGGGTCGCTCGCGCCGGCCAGCACCACCTCGACCCGGCCGGGGACGCGCAGCAGCGCCCCGGCGTAGCAGTCGTCGACCTCGGCCGGCCCGTCGTAGCGTTGCAGGTCGATCGCGGCGGTGCCGGCCCGTACCGCCTCGGGCAGCCGGCACGGCGTGCCGTCGGCATCCGGCGGCACCGCCCGGGCGGCCCAGCGGCCGCCGGCCGGCACGACCGGAGTGTCCAGTTCGGCGAGCACCCGCCGGGACGGCTCGACCAGCACCAGCCGGCTACCCGGCGGCAGGGTGGTCAGCTCGTCGAGCCGGTCCGGGTGCACCAGAGCGGGCGCGGGCACGAACAGCGTGCTCGGCTCGGCCCCGGCGGTACGCAGCGCCGCCGTCAGGTCCGTCTCCCGGCGCACCGGCACGCCCTGCGTCCGCAGCGCCTCCGCGAGCCTGCTCGCGCCGTCGTCGTCGGTGGCGACCGGGGACAGGAAGCCGGGCTCGTCGGCGTCGGGCCGGTCGATCGCGTGCAGCACGAGCGTGGTCACGATCAGCAGCACGGCGAGCCCGAGCGGGACGAGCAACCGGTACGGCCGCCGACGCGGTGCCGCCGTGGTCGCCGTCGTCGTGGTCTCCGGTACGACAGTGGCGGTCACCGCGGCTCCTCCCCGGTCAGCTCGCGACTGAGGTCGGTGGCGAGTTCACGCATCCGCCGGTCGTGCGCGGCGGTGGCGGGACGCTGGGCGTACCAGAGGTCGGAGAAGATCGCGCCGGCCGCGTGCAGCGTCGGCCGGACCCGCGGCCGGGTGCGGGCCGCCGCCTCGGTCAGCTCCACGACGGTGAGCCCGGGGCGGGGTTCCACCACCTGCCGGACGACCAGGAGCCGGACCATCTCGCGCAGCCGTTCCCGGACCGCCTCGGCGTACCGGCCCTCGGCCGCCAGCCGGTCGGCCAGCCCGGGACCGGCCGCCGCCGGTTCCGGCAGCCGGGGCGCGGGCAGGCGCACGGCCGGCGGATCGGTGCGCGGCCAGCGGGCACGCCGCCGCCGGAACCGGGGCAGCCGCAGCCGGGGCAGGCGAGGACGCCGCAGCCGGGGCAGCGTGAACCGGGGCAGCCGGCGTGGCACCCAGGCCGGGAAGAAATACCAGCCCAGCGCCACCAGCAGCGCGACCGCCAGCAGGATCAGCGCGGCCAGCGGCAGCGGCACCACGTCACCGAGGGCCGCCACCGTCTCGGTCCACCACCGGCTCACCGGTGTGCCGCCAGCAGGACGGGCTCGGGCACGCCGGCCGGCGCGCGGGAGAGCCGGATGTCCAGCCCCTCGGTGCGGACCCGGGTCTCCAGGTGCAGCACCGCGTCCAGGCAGGCGAGCGCCGGGTACGCGAGCGCGTTGACAGCGGTGAAGGCGGCGATCGTCAACGGCAGCGCCCAGGCCGACACGTCGAACAGGCCCAGCATGCCGAGACCCTGGTAGACGCCCAGCCCGATGCCGAGCCGGATCAGCCACCAGCCGAGGTAGCCCAGCAGCCGGATCGCGGCGCCCCGGGCGCTGACCCGGCCGGCCAGGCGTACCGCCCGCCAGGGCGCCAGGTGCGCCGGCACCCCGTCCAGCACCAGCACCGGCACCACCAGGCCGAGCAGCGCGTACGCCGGGAACCAGCCCGGCCCGGTCAGAGCGGCGGCCGTGACGGTCAGCCCGACCAGGACGGCGGCCGGCAGCGCCACGCCGAGCCGGGCGCCGCGCAGCAACTCGGCCGGCCGTGGACGGCGCCCCAGCAGCGCTGCCCCGGCGCCGCGCGCCGCCGGGGCGCCGAGCAGCGCGACGATCGCCGCCTCGGTGCCCGCGCCGGCCGCCAGCAGCAGCCAGTACTCCGGGAGGGTGTCGCCGAACTCCACCGGCCACCAGTACGGCGGTTCGGTCTCGGCGAGCATGCGCAGCGGGTGGAGCACCGCCTGTTCGGCGAGGGCGAGCAGCAGGGCGAGCGGCACGAGCACCCGGGCCTGGTCGCGCAGCAGCAGCACGGCCGCGTCGAGCAGCTCGCCGACGGTCAGCGGACGGCGCGGCAGCACCGCGGTCGGGCCGGCGTCGGGCACGCGTACTCCTGGGCGGGGGCGAGCGGAGGTGGCGGGCGGGGCGACGCCCGGGGGATCATGGTTGCACGGCGGGTCCGCATCCGGTGGACCCGTCCGCTCCGGCGCGCCACGCTGGGCGGCCACGCCGACTTGCTGTGGTGCGCGGGGCCGCCCGGCGCTACGGTGCCGTGGAGACGCCGAACACCGAACACTCCAGACGAACGGGGATGGAACGATAAACCCCATGAGAGCCCGGGTACTCGTGGTCGACGACGACCCCGCCCTCGCCGAGATGCTCGGCATCGTGCTGCGCAGCGAGGGCTTCGTGCCGTCCTTCGTCGCGGACGGCGAACGGGCGTTGGCCGCCTTCCGCGACAGCCGACCCGACATCGTCCTGCTCGACCTGATGCTGCCGGGCATGAGCGGCATCGACGTGGCCCGCGCCATCCGGGGCGAGTCCGGCGTGCCGATCGTGATGCTGACCGCCAAGAGCGACACCGTCGACGTGGTGCTCGGGCTGGAGTCCGGCGCCGACGACTACGTGGTGAAGCCGTTCAAGCCCAAGGAGCTGGTGGCCCGGATGCGGGCCCGGCTGCGCCGGG
The DNA here is from genome assembly GCF_024519755.1 of Micromonospora sp. Mcm103. Taxonomy (NCBI): domain Bacteria; kingdom Bacillati; phylum Actinomycetota; class Actinomycetes; order Micromonosporales; family Micromonosporaceae; genus Micromonospora; species Micromonospora sp. Mcm103. The sequence goes on along the minus strand of NZ_JALJRJ010000003.1, from coordinate 11,227 downwards.
GCGAGGACGTGGCGCCGGAGATGCTGACCATCGGCCCGCCCGGCAACCAGATCACCATCGACGTGCCGGCCCACACGGTCAGCCGCGACGGCGAGGAGGTGAAGCTGACGCCGCTGGAGTTCGACCTGCTGGTCGCGCTCGCCCGCAAGCCGCGTCAGGTCTTCACCCGCGAGGTGCTGCTGGAGCAGGTCTGGGGTTACCGCCACGCGGCGGACACCCGCCTGGTCAACGTGCACGTGCAGCGGCTGCGCGCCAAGATCGAGCCGGATCCGGAGCGACCCGAAATCATCCTGACCGTGCGGGGCGTGGGCTACAAGGCGGGTACCGGATAGCCTGGTCAGCACTGTGCTGACCTCGCTGCCCGAGTCGCCGACCCCCGCGCCCCGCCGGCTCTCCGCCGTGCGGGCGCTCTGGCTCGCCCTGACCGGCCGCGTCGCCCGGCTGGTGGCAGCCGTGCACCAGGCGTGGCGGCGGTCGCTCCAGGTCCGTGTGGTCACCATCACGCTGGTGGCGTCGAGTCTGCTGGTGGGCGGTTTCGCCTATCTGATCGCTGACAAGATCACCAGCATCCTGCTGGAGAACGCCGAGACCGACGTGCGGCTGCGGTTGAGCAACGGCAGCGAGTACGCGGCCAAGCAGTTCAACCTCTACAGCCAGCCGCAGGAGGCGCAGCTCCAGAACACCATCGACGGCACCGTCAACTACCTGGCCGGCGGCGACCCCACCCAGACCAGCGGCGTGGTGGTGGCGATCACCGCCGACAACTTCGCCGAGTTCATCGAGCCGCGGACCACGCCCGACGTGCCGGTGGACACGGTGATCGGCGACGAGCTGCGGGCCACCGTCGCCTCGGGCAAGGTCGCGCACCAGATCCGTACCGGCTCGCTCGGCGGCGAGCGGACGAAATACCTGGTCTACGGCTCTCCGGTGCCGACCAAGTTCGGGCAGGTCGAGCTCTACTACCTCGTACCGCTGGCCCGGCAGGACGCGACGGCGGCCGACGCCCGGGCCACGGTGGTCGCCACCGGCGTGGCGCTGGTGCTGCTGCTCGGCCTGCTGGCCGCCCTGGTCACCCGACTGGTGGTGACCCCGGTACGGGTGGCCGCGCGCACCGCGCAGCGGCTCTCCGCCGGTCTGCTGGACCAGCGCATGGTGGTCTCCGGCGAGGACGACCTCGCGCTGCTGGCGGCCTCGTTCAACCAGATGGCGACGAACCTGCAACGGCAGATCCTCCGGCTGGAGGAGATGTCCCGGCTGCAACGCCGGTTCACCTCCGACGTCTCGCACGAACTGCGGACGCCGCTGACCACGGTCCGGATGGCCGCCGACCTGATCTTCGCCGAGCGCGACGAGTTCGACCCGGCGGTGGCCCGCAGCGCCGAGCTGCTCCAGGCCGAGCTGGACCGGTTCGAGGAACTGCTCACCGACCTGCTGGAGATCAGCCGGTTCGACGCCGGTTTCGCGGTGCTGGACAGCGAGCCGACCGACCTGGTGCCGGTGGTGCACCGGGTCACCGAGCGGCTGGCCGGGCTGGCCGAGCGGGTCGGGGTGACCATCGAGCTGGACCTGCCGGACACTCCGGTGATCGCCGAGGTCGACCCGCGCCGCGTCGAGCGGGTGCTGCGCAACCTGGTCGGCAACGCGGTCGAGCACGGCGAGGCCAAGCCGGTACGGATCACCCTGGGTCAGGACCAGAGTGCGGTGGCGATCACCGTGCGGGACCACGGGGTCGGCCTCAAGCCGGGGGAGGAGAAGCTGGTGTTCAACCGCTTCTGGCGGGCCGATCCGTCGCGCGCCCGGCAGACCGGCGGCACCGGGCTGGGCCTGTCGATCAGCCTGGAGGACGCCCGCCTGCACGGCGGCTGGCTGGAGGCGTGGGGCGCGCCCGGGCAGGGCGCGCAGTTCCGGCTCACCTTGCCGGCCCGGGCCGGGGACCGGCTCACCACCAGCCCGCTACGGCTGGTGCCGGCCGACGCCACGGTGCCGTTCGGCGGCCCCCGCGACGGCGAGCTGTCCGCCATCGGGCCCGGCGGCGGCGTCGCCGCGCTGACCGCCGGACCGGCCGCCGGCGGCGACCACGCGGAGGCGCGGCCGTGAGGCGCCGGGTCCTGACCCTGCTGCTGACCGGCGCGCTGCTGCCGGCCGCGCTCGCCGGATGCGGCATCCCGGACGAGACCGACGTGCAGGTGGACGGCTCGGCGCCGGCCGCCGAGTCCGGGGTGCTCAACGGCAGCCCGGCCCGTCCGCCCGAACCGGCGGACAGCAGCGAGCCGGTGCCGTTCGTGGAGAACTACCTGCGGGCCGCCGCGGCCGGGGAACGCGACCAGGCGTACGCCCGGGCCCGCAAGTTCCTCGCCGCGGAGGCCCGCGACCTGCTTTCGGGCAAGCCGCAGACCAGCGAGATCGAGCTGACAGTGGTGCGGCTGCGGGAGAAGCCGGAGAGCACGCCGCCGAACAACCAGGGCACCAGCACCGTCACGCTCAAGGTGCAGCAGGTGGGCGTGCTGCGCGCCGACGGCACGCTCGGCCCGCCGGTGGCCAGCGAGACGCAGTACGTCTTCGAGCTGCGCCGGGCCGAGCCGGCCGGCACCGGCCTGCTGATCACCGAGCTGCCGAACATGCTGCTGGTCAGCGACTCTGCGGTGCGCGAGTACTACCGCCCCCGCACCGTCTACTTCTGGAACCCCGACCTGACCCGGCTGGTGCCGGACCAGCGCTACCTGCCCTCGTCGGCGCCGACCGAGCGCCGGATCACCGAGGTGATGAAGTGGCTGGCCGACCGCCCGTCGGACTGGCTGTCCCCCGCCGTGACCGGGCTGCCCGACGGCACCCAGCTGATCAACAACGCGACCGGCACGGACGGCCACTGGGAGATCAACCTCAACATGCCGGGCGCCAACGAGCAGCGGCTGACCCGGCTCGGCACCCAGCTGGCGTGGTCGCTGTCGGACCTGGACGGCCAGGTCGACCTGAAGATCCAGAACCAGAAGCGGCTCACCGTCGACCTGCGGCGGGAGCGGGTCTCGACCGCCGCCTATCCCCGCGGCGGCGATCCGATGCGGTACGCCGTCTACGACGGCGCGGTCCGTCCCCTGGCGTTCGGCGCCGAGTCGCGGGCCGCCGCGCCGCTGCCGCCCGCGGAGAACCGCAATGTGGTGTCCGCGTCGCTCGCCCGCGCCGACGACCAGGTGCTCGCCGCGCTCGTGGTGACCGGGGCGGACAACCGCAGGCGGCTCAAGGTGGGCAGTGGCCCGGAACCGGTCGCGACGCTCAGCCCCAGCGACCGGACGTTCCGGGCGATGAGCCGTCCCACCTGGCTGCGCTCGCTGAACAAGGCCCGTCCGGCGGGTCTGGTGGCGGCTGACGGGCGGCTCTACCGGTTCGACGGCACGGGCCGGATGAGCGAGATCCCGCTGTCCGTCCCCGGGCCGGTGACGGCGGTCGCCGGTTCCCTGGACGGGCACCGGATCGCGCTGGTCTCCGGCGGCGTGGTCTTCGTCGCCGCGGTGAGCGCCGACGGTGGCGGGGCCAGCCTCGGACAGCTCCGCCGGGTCACCACGCTGCTCACCGGCGTGACGGTGGTGGACTGGGTGGCGGAGAACGAGCTGGCGCTGGCCGGCAACGAGGCGGACCGGCGCTCGGCGATCCACCAGGTCAGCGTGGACGGCGCCTGGGAGACCCCGCTGACGGTGGAGATCGGCGCCCCGGTGACCCAGCTCGCCGGATATCCGGGCGGCGGCGACCGCGGCCTGGCCGCGTTCTCGTTCATGTTCGAGACGGACGGCGCGGCCTGGCGGAACAACCCGTTCGACTACGTCAAGCGGGAGCAGGTGCTCGACGTACCGGCCGGCAGCCGGGCGACGAACCCGACCGCGCCGTTCTTCCTCTACTGAGCCGCGCGTGCGTGATCTGGGCGGGCTCTGGTCGGACCTGACCGACCTGGTGCTGCCCGCCGGGTGCGCCGGCTGCGGCGCGGGATCGGTACCGCTGCGGCACGGCTTCTGCGGCGGCTGCGTACGGGAGCTGGAGTCGCTGCGTCCCGCCCCGACGAGGCCCGATCCGGCCCCGCCCGGCCTGCCGCCCTGCGTCGCGCTCGGCCCGTACGGCGGCGCGCTGCGCGAAGGGCTGCTGGCGTACAAGGAACGGGGCCGGCACGGGCTGGCCCGGCCGTTGGGCGCGCTGCTGGCCGAGGTGGTCGCGGCGGCCGCGGGGCCGCCCGGCCCGGTGACGCTGGTGGCGGTGCCCGACACCGCACGCGCCGCCCGGGCCCGCTACGGCGACCACCTGGACCGGCTGGTCCGCCCGGCCGCGGCCCGCCTGCGCGCGGCCGGCTGGCCGGTACGCGTGCTGCGCCCGCTGCGGGCACTGCCCCGGACCGACTCGGTGGCGCTGGACAGCGCCGGACGGGCCGCCGCCGCCGAGGCGGCGTTCCGGTTGCGCCGCCCGGCGGCCGGACACCGGCCGGGGGAGGCCGTCGTGCTGCTCGACGACATCGTCACCACCGGCGCCACGCTCGCGGCGGTGAGCCGGATGTTGCACCGCGCGGGAATGACGCCAAAGGCCGCGGCCGTGCTCGCCGCAACGCAAAAGCGGCACCGTCGGTGACGCTTCGTGTATCCGTTTCACCCCTTGGTGTATGAGCTGTTAAATTTCGCGACCGCCTTCGGCAACCAGGGGTGACGGGTGGCCGTACAGGAGTTAGCGTTTCGGTGTCGGGGGTAGTGAGGGTCAAACCTTCCCCCGGCACTGGAAGGAGGCGTAGCCGAACAACACCGGTCGACGCCGAGCGGGGCCCTCCCGGCGCGTCGACCGGATCTGATCCGGACCGAACGACCGTCCGAACAAGGGAGGTCACGTGGACATCGTGGTCAAGGGCCGTAACGTCGAAGTGCCGGACCATTACCGGGTGCACGTAGCCGAGAAGCTCGCGAAGATCGAACGCTACGACCAGAAGCTCATTCGCGTGGACGTCGAGTTGTTCCACGAGCGCAATCCACGCCAGGCGGACACCTGCCAGCGGGTGGAGATTACGTGCGTGACGCGCGGCCCGGTGATCCGGGCCGAGGCCTGCACGAACGACTTCTACAGCGCGCTCGACGCCGCCATCGCCAAGCTGGACACGCGATTCCGCCGCGCGGCGGACCGTCGCCGGGTACACCGCGGACGGCACGCGCCGATCTCCGTGGCCGCCGCGACCGCCGGCCTACCTGTGGCCGACCTCGACGGTCCCGGCCTGGCGGCGCTCGACGGCCACGGCACCGCCACCGCGGTCGCCGAACGCCCCGACGAGAGCGGCTACACCGAACCCGACGACCAGCCGTGGCACATCGCCCGGGCGAAGGTCCACCCCGCCGAACCGATGACCGTCGACGACGCGCTGTTCCAGATGGAACTGGTCGGCCACGACTTCTACCTGTTCCAGGACAAGGAGTCCGGCCGCCCGAGCGTGGTCTACCGGCGGCACGCGTACGACTACGGGATCATCCAGCTCGACACGTGACCCCTTGACCGGCCAGGACGGGCCCTCGCGCGGGGCCCGTCCTCAGTTCCCGTCGGTGGCGAGCCGGCCGTAGACCACCGAGTCGACACGGACGCCGTCCGGGCCGGGCAGCCGGCCGCGCAACAGCCCCTCCCGCCGGAAGCCGGCCCGTTCCAGCACCCGCTGCGAGGCGACGTTGTCCGGCCGGGTGCCGGCCCACAGCCGGGACACCCCGACGCCGAACGCCCACCCGGCGACCAGCCGGACCGTCCGGGCCGCCAGCCCGCGCCCGCGCGCCTCGGGCAGCAGGCTGTAGCCGATCATGGCCTGCCCGGTGGCCGGCTCGTCGTAGAACAGCGCGCACCCACCGACGACGGCGCCGGTGGCCGCGTCGAGGATCGCCAGGTCGGCGGCCTCGCCCGCGAGCCAGCGGCTCGCCGCGAGCCGGCAGCGGCGCGCGAGCGCCGCCCGCTCCGGCGCCACCGGCGGCACCCGGTTCGCCACCACCTCAGGCAGCGAGTGCAGCCGGTACAGCGCGTCCGTGTCCGCCGGCTCCACCGGGCGCAGCGTCACCACGCCGTCGGTGAGCCGGCCGTCCGGCAGGTCCGGCAGCAGGCGGGGGACCGGCCCGGGCGGGTCGTCGGCCAGCCGCACCCAGGCGATCAGATCCTGGCGTACGCCGTCGCCGTCCGCGCCGGCCGCCCGGCGTACGCCCTCGTGCCGGTAACCGCAGGCCAGGGCGATGCGCTGGCTCGCCACGTTCTCCGTCCGGGTGAGCAGCTCCAGCCGGGCCGCGCCGGCGGCGAACGCCCGCCCGGTCAGCAGCCGGGTGGCGGCGGTCGCCACGCCCCGGCCGCGCGCCGCCGCTCCCACCCAGTAACCGATCTCGTACGTCGCCCGCTCCGCGCTGAGCCGGGTCAGCCCGATGCTGCCGAGCAGCCGGTCGGTGGCCGGGTCGGCGATCGTGTACGCGGCCCCGCCCGCCGCCCACGCCGCGGGCGCGCCCTCGTCGATCCACAAGCGGGCGGCGTCGGCGTCGTACGGGTCGGGCAGCAGGGGCATGAACCGGCGGATCTCCGGGTCGGTGCACCCGGCCACCATGTCCGGTACGTCCGCGAGGTGGCACGGCCGGAGCCGTACGCCGTACCCCTCGATCGTCTCCGGGGTCATGCCAGGTCGCCCGGCAGCAGGCCGCCGATCCAGACGTCCTGCCGCTCGCCGCGGTGCTGGACGCCGCCGCGCAGCGTGCCCTCGACGGTGAAGCCGGCCTTCTCGGCGGCCCGCCGCGAGGCGGTGTTGCCCACGTTCGCCCGCCACTCGATCCGGGCCAGGCCGAGCGTGGTGAAGCCCCAGGCGCACACCGCGGCGAGCGCGGCCGGCAGGTAGCCCCGGCCGCGGGCGTGCGGCGCTGTCATGTAGCCCACGTCGGCCACCAGCGGGTCGTTCGGCAGCAGGCGCAGGTCGATCGAGGCGACGTACTCGTCGTCCGGGTCGGCCACGGCGAACGTCACCGCTGTGCCCCGCGCCCAGGCCGGGCGCACCAGGTCGCGCAGGAAGCCCTCGGCGTGCTCCGGCCGGTACGGGTGCGGCACCGTGGTCCAGCGGATCGTCTGCTCGTCCTGACAGGTGCGGGTCACCGCGGCCAGGTCGCGTTCCTCCAGCGCGCGCAGCCGCAGCTCGGTGTCGCCGGCGGTGGCGAACAGGACCGGCTGCGGCCGGCCGAAGACCGCCGCGCGGCGGGCCTGGAGCGTGTCCGGGCCGTAGGGGACCGGGTCGCCGGCGGCGGCGACCTCGCCGGGGAACAGCGAGCCGATCCAGCCCTCGGTCCGGCCGCCGGGGCTGGGGTCGGCCAGTCGCAGCTCACCCTCGATGCGGAAGCCGGCGCGCAACGCGACCAGCCGGGAGGCGTGGTTGCCGATCTCGGCCTGCCAGGTGAGCCGGCGCAGCTTGAGCGCGTCGAACGCCCAGCGGGCGAGCGCGCGGGTGGCGCGGACCGCGACGCCCCGGCCCCGGGCCCACGGCGCGGTCCAGTAGCCCACCTCGGCCGAGTCCCGCGCGCGGTCGACGGAGACCAGGCCGAACGAGGCGAGCAGCTCACCGGTGCCGGCGTCGCAGACCGCGAAGAGCGCAGCGGTGCCCTCGGCCCAGGCGGTGGCGCTGATCGTGGTGACGTACTCCGTCGCGTGCTCCGGCAGGTACGGGCGAGGTACGGTGGTCCAGCGCTGGATGTCCGGATCCTGGCAGGCACGGTGCACCGCGTCGGCGTCCTCCGCGCGCCACGGGCGCAGCAGCAGGCCGTCTTCGATGATCTCCACAGGCTCCATTCGAGCCATCGTGCCGGATCGTTCGCGCACGGCGTAACCCGATTAGCGGCCGGTGGCGCACGGTCGCGACGTTATGTCGGGTTCCGGAGCCCGGACCGCCGCCACCAGTGACCATCGTCGCCTCGGAGCGCCTACGATGGTTCGAGACCGTCTAGGGGAGCGTTGATCCGTGTCGATTCTGGAAAAGTTCCTTCGCGCCGGCGAGGGCCGCATGGTGCGTCGGCTGAAGGCCATCGCTGCCGCCGTCAACTCGATCGAGGACGACTACGTCAACCTCAGCGACGACGAGCTGAGCGGCATGACCGAGCAGTTCAAGGAGCGGCTCGAGGATGGCGAGACCCTCGACGACCTGCTGCCCGAGGCGTTCGCGGTGTGCCGCGAGGCCGCCTCGCGGGTGCTCGGCCAGCGCCCCTACGACGTCCAGGTGATGGGTGGCGCGGCGCTGCACTTCGGCAACATCGCCGAGATGAAGACCGGTGAGGGCAAGACGCTCACCTCGGTCATGCCGGTCTACCTGAACGCGCTCGCCGGCAAGGGCGTGCACGTGATCACGGTGAACGACTACCTGGCCGAGCGCGACGCCGCCTGGATGGGCCGCGTCCACGAGTTCCTCGGCCTGCGCGTCGGCGTGGTGCTGCCGAACCGGCCCGCCAGCGAGCACCGCGCGGCCTACGAGTGCGACGTCACCTACGGCACGAACAACGAGTTCGGCTTCGACTACCTGCGCGACAACATGGCCTGGTCGAAGGACGAGCTGGTCCAGCGCGGCCACTTCTTCGCCGTGGTCGACGAGGTCGACTCGATCCTGATCGACGAGGCGCGTACCCCGCTGATCATCTCCGGTCCGGCCGAGCACTCCGCCCGGTGGTACCAGGAGTTCGCCACGGTGGTGGCCCGGCTCCAGCCCGGCACCGACGGCGAGGGCGACTACGAGGTCGACTACGCCAAGCGCACCATCGCCATCACCGAGCGCGGCGTGGCCAAGGTGGAGGACCGCCTGGGCATCGACAACCTCTACGAGTCGGTGAACACCCCGCTGGTCGGCTACCTGAACAACGCGATCAAGGCCAAGGAGCTCTACAAGCGCGACAAGGACTACATCGTCAACGACGGTGAGGTCCTGATCGTCGACGAGTTCACCGGCCGCATCCTGCACGGCCGCCGCTACAACGAGGGCATGCACCAGGCGATCGAGGCCAAGGAGGGGGTGGAGATCAAGCAGGAGAACCAGACCCTGGCCACCATCACCCTCCAGAACTACTTCCGCCTCTACGAGAAGCTCTCCGGCATGACCGGTACCGCCCAGACCGAGGCGGGCGAGTTCAACAAGGTCTACAAGGTCGGCGTCGTGACCATCCCGACGCACCGGCCGATGGTCCGGCTCGACCGGCCCGACGTCATCTACAAGACCGAGAAGGCCAAGTTCAACGCCGTCGTCGAGGACATCGCCGAGCGGCACGAGCAGGGCCAGCCGGTGCTGGTCGGCACCGTCTCGGTGGAGAACTCCGAGATCCTGTCGCACATGCTGCGCCGCCGCGGCATCCCGCACTCGGTGCTGAACGCGAAGTTCCACGCCAAGGAGGCGGAGATCGTCGCGCAGGCCGGGCGCAAGGGCGCGGTCACCGTCGCGACGAACATGGCCGGCCGCGGTACGGACATCCTGCTCGGCGGCAACCCCGAGTTCCTCGCCGCGAACGAGCTGCGCCAGCGCGGGCTCGACCCGGTCGAGCAGCCGGAGGAGTACGCCAAGGCGATGGAGGAGATCCTCCCGACCTGGAAGCAGGCGTGCGACGTCGAGGCGGAGGAGGTGGCGGCCGCCGGTGGGCTCTACGTGCTGGGCACCGAGCGGCACGAGTCCCGCCGGATCGACAACCAGCTCCGCGGTCGCGCCGGCCGGCAGGGTGACCCGGGCGAGTCCCGCTTCTACCTGTCGCTCCAGGACGAGCTGATGAAGCGCTTCCGGGCCGGCGCGGTCGAGGCGGTGATGGACCGCTTCAACATCCCGGAGGACGTGCCCATCGAGTCGAAGATGGTCACCCGCCAGATCAGGAGCGCCCAGGCCCAGATCGAGGGCCAGAACGCCGAGATCCGCAAGAACGTCCTCAAGTACGACGAGGTGCTGAACAAGCAGCGCCAGGTGATCTACGCCGAGCGCCTCCGGGTGCTCAACGGTGAGGACCTGTCCGACCAGGTCCGCAACATGATCGACGACGTGGTGACCGCGTACGTGGTCGGCGCGACGAGCGACGGCTACGCCGAGGACTGGGACCTCGACCAGCTGTGGTCCAGCCTGAAGCAGCTCTACCCGGTCGGCGTCACCGTCGAGGAGCTGGAGGAGGAGGTCGGTTCCCGCTCCGGCATCGACCAGGACTTCCTGCTCGCCCGCCTCAAGGAGGACGCGCACGCCGCGTACGACAGGCGCGAGGAGAACCTCGGCGAGGAGGCGGTGCGCCAGCTCGAGCGCATGGTCCTGCTCCAGGTGATCGACCGCAAGTGGCGCGAGCACCTGTACGAGATGGACTACCTCCAGGAGGGCATCAGCCTGCGGGCGTACGCCCAGCGCGACCCGGTCATCGAGTACCAGCGCGAGGGCTTCGACATGTTCGCCTCCATGATGGACGGCATCAAGGAGGAGACTGTCGGCTTCCTCTACAACCTGGACGTCCAGGTCGAGGAGGCGGAGCCGGAGGCCGAGGAGGTGCAGCTGCTGGACAAGCCGGTGGAGATCCGGGCCAAGGGTCTCAACCGCGCGCCGCAGCAGCAGGGCCTGCAATACTCGGCGCCCGCCGTGGACGGCGAGGCAGGCCGGGGCGCTCCGGTGATCGAGCGGCCCGAGCAGCAGGCGCCGGCGCTCGGCATCGGCCAGCAGTCCTCGGAGCGCCCGGCCGCCACCACGCCGCGCCGTGCACCGGCCGGGGCGAGTGGCCAGGCTGTGGCCGCCAGCACCGCCCGGCGGGCGGCTCCCGGCCAGGTCGACGGCGGCGAGGGCCCGTCCCGTAACGCGCCCTGCCCGTGTGGCTCCGGCCGCAAGTACAAGCGCTGCCACGGCTCGCCCAACGGCGGCAACTGACCCCGAACGAGCGCCCCGACGGGCCCCGGCCACCAAGGCCGGGGCCCGTCCCCGTCCCCGCCCGTCCCCGCCCTACCCGCCCCGCGATCTTGCAGTTTCGGCCCTCATTGTGCCCGTTTCGTGCTGTTATCGGGGGACCGAAAGTGCAAGATCGCCGCCGGTGGAGGCGCGGGTGTGGGCCGGAGATCCTCGTGCGGCTGGTTGTTCGGCGAGCCTTCCGTCAGGCGAGACTCGCGTTCCGCGTGGTGGGATTGTTGGAGATCTTGGTAGGAAATGGCCCCTATGGGGGCCGTTTGGTACCAAGATCTCGCCGGGAGCCGGGAGCCGGGAGCCGGGAGCCGGGAGCCGGGAGCC
>NZ_JALJRJ010000039.1:0-26337 GCF_024519755.1 Micromonospora sp. Mcm103 | reverse complement strand
TTGTGGCGCCCGGAGTGCCCGGTCAGCGAGGTATGTGAGGTGCCACAACTCCAAGGTCGACGAGGCGCGCGCCGACGAGTCCCCCGACGGGCGTGCGCGCCGGGAACGACGAGGCGGTCCCGCCGGCCCTGCTCCCGCCCGCACGCCCGTGCCCCCGGCCCCCGGCCCCCGCCCCCGCCCCCGGCCCCCGCCCCCGCCCCCGCGCGATCATGAAGTTAGCCGGAACAAATCGGACGATCCGCGCCGCTAACTTCATGATCGCGAGGGCCAGCCGGGCCAGCCGGGCCAGCCGGGCCAGCCGGGCCAGCCGGGCCAGCCGGGCTACGCCGGGCTGGGCTGGGGTGGGCGGGGAGGGGTGCGGGGCGGGGTGCGGGCGGGCGGGCGGTCAGAAGACCTCCATGGGGGAGGGGGCGCGGTACCAGGTGAAGGCGGGCGTCAACGCGGTCAGCGTGTCCGGGATCAGCTCCTGGACGCGGCCGGCGGCGGCCAGCGCGTACGGGTTCGCGCCGCCGAGGTACAGCTCACCGAGAGCGCGTACGTCACACGCCAGCCCGGCCGGTGCGGTGGTGGGCGTGCACTCCGCCCCGTCGCGGCCGCCGACCAGCCGCCAGCGGCCGGTGTTCTCCTTCAGCAGCTCGTCGGTGACCTCGATCACCACGTCCACGTCGGTGGCGTAGCGCCGGGCGGCCAGCGCGGCCGGCACGTCCACCACCCGCACCCAGAGCGCGTCGGCGAGATGCGGGGAGAGCTGGCGGGGCTCGTCCACCAGCCGCAGCAGCGGCTCGTCCAGGGCCGCGATTCCGAACGACAGCCGGCGGGTCAGGTCGACCGAGAGCAGCAGCCGCCACAGCGCCGTGTACGCCTCCGGCGTCGCCGCCACCACCTCGCCGACCTGCACCTCGGCCTGCGGCCCGACGGCCGTCGAGCTGTCCTTCGTCCGGTACAGCGCGTACCCGTCGAGACCGTCGGCGCCCTCGTGCAGCAGCACCCGGCGCTCGGTGGCGCCGCCCCGGTGCGCCTTGAGGTCAGCCAGCACGTACGACCACCAGCGCTCGTCCCGCCGGGACCAGCCGGGCCGGCCGGCGCGGACCTGCTCGTACAGCCGGGCCAGCTCGTCCCGGTGCGCGTCCGGACGGTCCAGTCGCAGCCTGCCCTCGCCGGGCGCCGGGGCGGGCAGGCGCAGGCCGGTGGTGTCGACGGACAGCATGTAGCGCGGGGCCGCCGACCCGTAGCCGAACCGGGGGTAGATGCGGCCCTCGCTGGCCCAGAGCACCGCGATCGGTTCCCGGCCGGCTTCGCGGACCTCCTGCAGCTGGCGGCGCATCAGCGTGGTGAGCAGGCCGCGTCGCCGGTGAGTCGGCGCCACCGCGACCATCGTCACGTGCGCGGCCGGCACGTCCGCGCCGGGAACAGCGAGACGGCGGCTGAACGCGGCGGCGTGCGCGACTGCCGTCCCGCCGTCGCGGACCAGTAACGACCGGTCCGGCTCGAAGATCGGGCGTTCGAGCGCCTGCACGTCGGGGTCGAGATCGCCGTGGAAGGCCAGCGCCAGCAGCGCCGCGATGTCGTCGAAGTCCTCGGCCCGGGATACCAGCACGTCAGTCACGGCACGTGTGTATCGCACCGCGATGGGGGTCGGCACCCTATTTGCGGGCTGGCTACCCTCGGAACCGAGGCCGGAATCGGTCGAGGGGGAGGACGAAGATGGCGGACCAGACACAGCCGTGGGCCGAGCGCACCGTGGAGGTGCCGCCCCAGCCGGGGGTGGTGCCCCCGCAGCGGGACGCGTTCCAGCGCGGGGTGGCGGCGGTCGGCCGGCCGCGCGCCTCGGGTACGCCCCGCACCGAGCAGTTCCCCACGGTCGAGCACGGCGACTGGGCGGCCGAGCAGGCGCCCCGCCGGCCGATGAGCTGGCATCTCGCCCAGGCGCGAAAGGGCGGGGAGCTGAGCGCCGCCGGTGCGCTGTTCGCATTCGTGTGCTGGGGCATCTGGGCGATCTCCGGCCGGGGCAACCTGGTCGCTCCGCTGCTCACGTTCGTGCTCAGCCTGCTCACCGCGGTCGGCCTGTTCGCGCTGGCCCGGCTGCTCGGCCGGTTGATCCTGGAACGGCAGCTCGGCCGGGTGCGCCGCAGCGCCCGGGGCGCCCACCTGCTCACCGCGTTGTTCCTGGCCGGCGTGGGGGTGGCGTACCTCCAGCAGACCGAGTGGGTGGTCTCCGCCTGGAACTGGGTGACCGGCAACTGAGCCGACAGGTCGTCCGTCCGGTACGCGCCGGACGGACGACCCGGGGTGTCGGCGTCAGAAGGTGGTCGGCGCGCCGGCCGTCTTGCAGGCGGCGTTGATGTCCTTGCTGGCCTTCTCCATGGCGGGGTTGTCGGCGGCGGTGCCCGGGTCGGCGGCCGAGCCCGCCTTGCCGGCCTCCGCGCCGAACTCCTTCAGGGCGGTGGCCGCCTTGCCGTCGCCGGCGGTCCCGGCGAGCTCTGTCACCCGGTCACCGAGTTCGGTGAGGATCGCGCCGGTCTGCTTCGTCAGGTCGCCGCCCGACTGCACGGCGGTCATGAGCTTCGCCCGCATGTCCTTGTTGATCTTCTCTGCGGCGGTGCAGAGTTCCTTGTCGCTCATCGCGGCCGCCGACGGCGAGGGGGCAGCCGAGGAGGGGGCGGCGGAGGCCGAGGTGGCCGCCGGCCCGGCCGTGGTCGCGGGCTTCTCGTCGCCGCACGCGGCGAGCCCCAGCACGGCGCAGGTCAGAAGGATCGGCAAGATCCGATTGGTTTTCACGCCTGCGCACGCTAGTCGACAGCCGTGATCGATCAAACTCGGTTTGCCCGGGTCGGCCCCGGGATGCGCGGGCGGGCGGCATTCGCGCCGCCCGCCCGCGTGCCCGGCCGCGGTACGCCGCGACACCGGTCGTCTCTCCACCAGGACCGTGTTGCCTTACCCCGCCCCGCGGGCTTCATCCGTCGCCCGTTGGGCTGAGCGGTCACCGCCCACCGCCGCGAGCGGCCGTTCAGCGAGCCGGGACGTGCTTCCGGCGCACCGGACCCGTCCGGCCGTCGTGCCGGCGCGGCGCCGGGGCGCAGCATGGCGGTATGGGCGCGTATCGATCAGCGTACGAGCGGAGCATCGCCGACCCGGCCGGCTTCTGGCGGGACGCGGCGGCCGACATCGACTGGGTCATCCCGCCGGAACGCATCCTCGACGAGGAGGCGGCGCCGCTGTACCGCTGGTTCCCCGACGGGGTGCTGAACACCTGCCACAACGCGCTGGACCGGCACGTCGCCGCCGGGCGTGGCGAGCAGCCCGCGTTGATCCACGACAGCCCGGTGACCGGCACGGTCCGCACGCTCACCTACGCCGAACTGCTCGCCGAGACGGCCCGGTTCGCCGGTGCGCTGCGCCGGCTCGGCGTCGGCCGGGGCGACCGGGTACTGCTCTACCTGGCGATGGTCCCGGAGGCGGTGATCGCCATGTTGGCCTGCGCCCGGATCGGCGCGGTGCACTCGGTGGTCTTCGGCGGCTTCGCCGCGCACGAGCTGGCCGTCCGGATCGACGACGCGCGGCCGAAGGTGGTGGTGGCCACCTCCTGCGGCATCGAGGCCGACCGGGTGGTGCCGTACCACCCGATCCTGGCCGCCGCGCTGGACGAGGCCGCGCACGCGCCGGAGCGCTGCGTGGTGGTGCAGCGCCCGCAGGAACCGGCCCCGCTGGTGCCGGGCCGCGACCTGACCTGGGCCGAGGTGATGGCGGACGCGGAACCGGTGCCGTGCGAGCCGGTGGCCGCCACCGACCCGCTCTACGTCCTCTACACCTCCGGCACCACCGGCCGGCCCAAGGGCGTGGTGCGGGACAACGGCGGGCACGCGGTGGCGTTGCGCTGGTCGATGCGCAACGTCTACGGCATCGAGCCGGGCGAGGTCTTCTGGGCCGCCTCCGACGTGGGCTGGGTGGTCGGCCACTCCTACATCGTGTACGCGCCGCTGCTCACCGGCGCGACGACGGTGCTCTACGAGGGCAAGCCGGTCGGCACCCCCGACGCCGGCGCGTTCTGGCGGGTCGCCGCCGAGCACCGGGTGGCGGCCCTGTTCACCGCGCCCACCGCGATCCGGGCGATCCGCCGGCAGGACCCCGACGGCAGCCACATCGAGCGGTACGACCTGAGTGCGCTGCGTACCCTCTTCCTCGCCGGTGAGCGCCTGGACCCGGACACCTGGGCCTGGGCGGGGGAGCGGCTCGGCGTACCGGTGGTCGACAACTGGTGGCAGACGGAGACCGGCTGGCCGGTGGCGGCCAACCCGCGCGGCCTGGAGCCGCTGCCGATCAAGCCGGGGTCGCCGTCGGTGCCGGTGCCCGGCTACGACGTGCGCGTGGTCGACGGCGCGGGCCGGGACGTGCCGCCCGGCACGGACGGCTCGATCGTGATCCGGCTGCCGCTGCCGCCCGGCTGCCTGCCCACGCTCTGGGGCGACGACGAGCGGTTCGTCCGCTCCTACCTGTCCACGTTCCCGGGTCACTACCTGACCGGCGACGGCGGCCGGTTCGACGAGGACGGCTACCTGTACGTGATGGGCCGCACCGACGACGTCATAAACGTGGCCGGGCACCGCCTGTCCACCGGCGCGATGGAGGAGGTCCTGGCGACGCACCCGGCGGTGGCCGAGTGCGCGGTGATCGGCGTGGCGGACGCGCTCAAGGGGCAGGTGCCCAGCGGGTACGTGGTGCTCAAGGCCGGCGCCGACGTGGACCCGGACGCGCTCGCCGCCGAGCTGGTCGCACTGGTCCGGCAGCGGATCGGCCCGGTGGCCGCGTTCCGCCGGGTGACAGTGGTGCCGGCGCTGCCCAAGACGCGCTCCGGGAAGATCCTGCGGCGCACCATGCGGGGCCTGGTGGAGGGGCGCGACGAGCCGGTCCCGGCGACCATCGACGACCCGGGCGCGCTCGCCGTCTTCCGCGACCTCGGCACCACCGACTGAGACGGCCGGGCCGACCCGCCCCGGACGAGCTGACGCGGTCCCCGGCCGGACTCGACCGGCCGGGGACCGCTTGCGGTCAGCGCCGGACCGGGTTGTCGGCGGCGTAGTCGCGGGCGACGCGGACCAGTTCCACCAGGCCGCCGGCGTACTCCTGCGCCTCGGCGTGCGCCTCGTCGAACGGCGGCTGGAAGCCGACCCCCTCCCACTGACCGGTGGCCTCGTTCCACCTGTCGTTTCCGACCTCGAAGTCCCAGGCGAAGATGCCCAGCTCGTAGTAGAGCTGGTCGGCCGAGTTGCCGGCCGCCGAGTAGAGCACGTCGGCGACCGGGCCGGTCTGCGACGGCCAGGTGACGGTGCCGCGCTCGGCCGCGATGGCGCCGACGATGCGCCGGGCGCTGCCCAGGAACAGCGTCGACTCGTCGATCGACGGGCGCGGCAGCGTCACCCGCCCGTCGGCCTTGTACGCCCCGGGCGGCCACATGAAGTAGCCGCCGTACGAGTGCACGTTCATCGCGAACTTGATGTTCGGGTGGGCCTTGGCCAGGTCGATCACGTTGCGGCTCTCCGGCTCGGACAGCTCCGCCGTGCCCGCGTAGTTGCCGGACAGGCAGTTCGCGCTGGCGCCCACGTATCCGTCGAACAGGGAGCCGACCGTGTAGTTGCGGTTGACGTCGACGCCCCACATGGTGCGGTACTTCGGGTCACGGGAGGCGCCGCTGCAGTGGTTGACCAGGTTCTTGCGCTGGAAGTTGTAGTCGTTGAAGGAGTAGTTCGCGCCGTCCGGGTTCACCGTCGGGATGACGAACACGTCCACCTGCTCCAGCAGCTTGCGGGTCGCCGCGTCGGTACGCGCGTTCGCCAGCAGCCGCTCGGCGAACTCCAGCGTGACGAGCGGGGTGGCCCACTCACGGGCGTGCTCCTGCGAGTACGCCAGCACACCGATCCGGGAGCCGTCGCGGTGCTTGCCGATGCGCAGCGCCTGCACGGTCCACGGCCGGGCCGGCACCTCGGTGCCCTGCAACCCGTCGTCGAGACGTACCGGCCCGGCCACCGGCATCGGCAGCCCGGCCGAGCCGTCCTCCACAGTGGCCCGGAAGCGGGCACCGCGCGGCGCGTTGATCAGGGCGGCGACGTCGTCGGTGGTGCTGGTGACCTTGCCCGCGCGGTCGGTGGCCAGCGAGATGGTGAGCACCCGGTCCCGGTAACGCATGCTCAGTGGCCGGTTCGGCCGGCCCGGGTCGACGGTGCGTACCTGCACGCCGTTCATGCCCTGGTCGCCGAAGCGGACCGACTCCACCACCACTGCGGCGGCCGCCGGGTCGCCCAGGTAGGCGGCGGCGTTCCGCCGGTAGCCCTGGGTCTTGTTCGGCAGGTCGATCACGTCGACCAGGTCGCGGTACTGGCGGCCGAGCCGGGCGATGCGCGCCTTGATGTCCACCGGCGTCAGGTAGGCGTCGATGAAGTCCTTCTGGTAGCCGGCCGGCTGCGGCGGCGGGGTCGCGTTCGGCCAGAGCGACGGTGTCACCGGCCGGCTCGTGCCGCCCAGCGTGGAGGTGGCGGTGAGCTGCACCGGCCGGCTCGGCACCGGCTGCGGAAGCGCGTAGTGGTACTGGTACTCGCCCGAGTCCTCGAAGCGGTACAGCGGGAACGAGCCGGTGGCGCCGTCGGCGGTCCGCCAGGTGACGGTGATCTCGACGTCCGGGTCGTCGGTGGCGGTGGTGGCGACCTGGGCCTGGAGGAACGTCCGGCCGCCGGTGGTCCACCAGTACGCCTGGAGGAACTGGAGCGTGTCGACAGTGGTGGCGGCGCCGCTCGCGCGCAGCCCGGCGCGGGTGCTCTCCTGTGCGGCGCGGCGGCTCTCGGCCAGGTGCCGGGTCCCGTCGTCGGCGCGCTGCACCACCTGCAGGGCGGTGGCCCCCTGCCGGGTGAGGTCGGTGAGCTGCCGTCCGGTGAGGACCAGGTCGGCGATCCACTCGCCGTCGCGGGAGCGGGGGCGGTTGGCCAGGTCGGCGCCGCCGGCGACCAGGCGGTCGAGCTGCGCCCGGTCGGCCAGTCGGACGCGGACCAGCGCGGTCTCGGCGGGGGCGAGCGTGATCGTGGGGGCGGATGGTGCGGCGGCGCCCGGCCCGGGATGGGCCAGCGCCGCGGCGATCAGGATGCTGGTGGTGGCGAGTGCGGTCCACCGTCGTCGGACGAACACGGGGCCTCCTGACGAACGTCGATCTCTCTGCCGTTCACACCAGCCGAGACATCGATCACTGTCAAGCTCAGTTCCGGTCAGCCGGCGATCCGGTACAACCGGAACTCCTTCTCCGCGCCGCACACCAGCATCTCCGTGTTCCACGAGCAGGACTCGCTGCGGATCTGCTTGAGCTGCCCCATCTCGACCGGCTTGCCGTCCACCGCCGTCCCGGCGAGGACGCGGTCGTCCTCGTACGCGCTCGGCGCCTCGGAGAAGATCAGCAGGTTGCCGGCGTTCAGCCGGACCGCCGTCCCGTCCCGGTCGCGCAGCACCGGAGTGCCGTCCGGCGCGAACAGCGTCACCGCGTCCGGCGAATCCCGCCCGGCCAGCACGTGCTCACCGACCGGCACCAGCGACTCGGCGCGCGGCGCCCGCCACTGCCGGGTGCCCTCGCCCTCGGTCGCCGCCACCACCCGGGTGTCGTCGGCGCCGCTGCCGGGCGTCTCCAGCAGGCACACGCGACGCTCTCCGCAGGTGACGAGATCCTTCACCCGGCCGCCCTGCTCCGGCGCCTCGTACAGCACGCTGGGCGTGCCGAGACCGCCCAGGTCGTAGGCGAGCAGCCGCAGGCCGCGCTCGTTCTCCGCCACGTACAGCCGGTCGTCGCGGGCGGCCACCGGATCGTCGAGCCCGGCGACGTTGCCCCGATCCTTGAGGACCTTGCCGGTGCGCATGTCCAGCACCCGGACCGACCGGTCCGCGCCGACCTGGACGAGCCGGTCCGCCTTCCCCGCCCACGGGGCGAGCGGCGAGCCCTCGGCGTTGCCGGGCCCGTCCAGTGCCGCGCCGGTGCCGACCGGGACCACCTTCGTGCGCGCGTCGCCGTACTCGGTGCGCGGGTTGGGCCGTTCCCACCGCTGCCCGCCGTCGCTCAGCCGCAGCCCGATCAGGCGTTCGCCGGTGCGGTCCAGCCGGACGATCGTGTCCGGCCCGAGGTACAGGGTGTCGTCGCGGCCGACGTCGGTCCGCCAGCGCTGGTCCCCGGAGTCCTCGTCGAGCACCGCGAGCACGCGGGGGGTGTCGCTTCCGGTGGCGTCGCCGAGGACGAGCAGCCCGTCGGGCAGTGTCCGGATCCCCGCCCACCGCTGCGCGGTCGCGTCGGTCCGCTTCTCCCAGACCGTCCTGCCGGTGGCCGCCTCGACGGCGCTCACGTGGAGGTGCCCGTCGGGCAGCGAACGGGCCAGGTAGGCGCGTTCCCCGAGCGTCGCGGTGAACATCTGGTCCGGCCGCGTGTCACCGGCGGCCACCGTCTTCACCAGTTCGGCGGTGTGGAAGTCCAGCGCCGGATGCCGGTCCCGGAACACCCAGAGCAGCACCGACGCCGCCACGGCGACGACCAAGAGACCCGCGCCGAGCGCGATCCACCGGCCGCGCCGGGGCCGGCCGCCGCCGGGCCGGACACCGTTCGGCGCGGGGGAGAAAGGCGCCCCGGGTACGCCGGGCTGCCAGCCGCCGGGCGGGGGAGCGGACGGTCCGGGTACGCCGTAGCCGGCGGGGTGGGGCGGAACCGGCCCGTGGGCGGCCGGCATGTGGTCGTACCTCGTGGGCTGGGGCGGAACCGGGCCCGGCGTGCCGTCGTACCTCGTGGCGGCGGTCTGCGGGACGGGGCCGTCGGCGACCAGCGTGCCGTGCGGTCCGGCGGACGCCGCGTCCGGACCGCCGAGCGGCGCGGTCGGGTTCGTCCTCGTCGCACCGGCGGGGGCCGTGGCGGCGGTCTCGCCCGTGGCCGGCGCGGGCCGTGTCGATTCGGGTTGCGTCGGCGCGGGTGGTGCCGGCGCGGCCTGGACCGGCACGCCGGGACGGCCGGACCGCCGGGGCAGCGGCAGGTCGGTGAGCGCGCCCTCGGCGACCGGCATCTCCGGCTGCTCCAGCACCGTCGGCGCGATGCCCAGCTCGGCGTGCAGCAGCCGGGCCACCAGCGGCACCCGGGTCGACCCGCCGACCAGGAACAGACCGGAGAGCTGCTCCGGGCGCAGCCCGGCGGCGGCGGTCACCTCGCGGGTCTCCGTCACCGCCCGGGCCAGCAGCGGCGCGGCCAGGCGTTCGAAGTCCTCCCGGGACAGCGGCACCGCCGCCTCCACCCCCGGTACGGCCACCGGCGCGACCATCGCCCGGGACAGCATCTCCTTCGCGCCGCGCACGTTGTCCCACAACTGCTGGCGGGCCCGCCGCTCGGCGGTGGTCGCCGGATCGGTCAGCCGGGCCCACTCGCCCGGATGGGCCGGGCCGACCAGTTCGCCGAGCCGTCCGAGCAGGGCCGCGTCCAGGTCGAGGCCGCCGAGGTCGGGGATCCCACCGGTGGCGACCAGCTGGAAGCCGGAGTCGCCCCACGGGTCGGCGCCCTCGTTGCGCAGCACCGCCACGTCGAGCGTGCCGCCGCCGAAGTCGAACACCGCCACCGAACCGCCCACCGGCACCGGCCGGCGCAGCACCTGCGTGAAGTAGCGCGCCGCGGCCACCGGCTCCCGCAGCAGACGGGTGCCGGGCGCGATCGGCCCGGCAAGCGTGTGCTCGGCCGCGGCCGGCCAGCCGGCGAGTTCCAGCGCGTCGTGCAGCACCTGACGGCGGGCCGGCGTCCAGGCCGCCGGGTGGGTGACCACCGCCGGGGGCAGCATCCCGACCGCCGCCACCGCCGCGTCCGCGACCGCGCGCAGCGTCGCGGCCAGCAGCTCCGCCGGCCGGTACGCCCGTCCGCCCAGCTCCACCGTCTCCTCGTCGACCCGGCGCTTCGGGTTCGGCTCGTAGGCGGCCGGGTCGGCCTGGGCCAGGCGCTGCGCGTCCCGCCCGACGTGCAGGTGACCCTCCGCGTCGGCGTAGACGCCGGACGGCAGGATCGGGTGGCCGTCGACGAGCACCGGCCGGGTCCGCCCGTCCGGCCAGCGCAGCACCGCCACCGTGTTCGAGGTGCCGAGGTCCACGCCGAGGGCGAAACCGTCCTGTTGGCCTGCCATCCGCGGCTACCTCCACCACCCGACGAGGATGTCCGGCCCGCATCGTACGCAGCCCACGCTGCCCCGCTTCCCACCCGGCCCGGCGGAATGGGGTGGCCGGTGGGACCGTGGCCGAATACCGTCGCGGTCATGAAGGTGATCTCCGTCAACGTGGGCCGACCGCAACCGAACCCGTGGAAGGGGATCGGCGCCACCGGCATCGACAAGCGCCCAGTCGACGGCCGGGTCGCCGTCACCGCGCCCGGCCCCAAGGGCACCGGCGCGGTCGGGCTCGCCGGTGACCGCGTCTACGACGTGGCCCACCACGGCGGCACCGACCAGGCGGTCTACGCGTACGCCCGGGAGGATCTGGACCACTGGGAGGCCGAGCTGGGCCGCCCGCTCGCCGACGGCAGCTTCGGCGAGAACCTGACCACCAGCGGGCTGGACGTCAACGGCGCGCTGATCGGCGAGCGGTGGCGGATCGGTCCGGACCTGGTGCTGGAGGTCTCCTGCCCGCGCATCCCCTGCGGCACGTTCCAGGGGTGGCTGGGCGAACAGGGCTGGATCAAGCGGTTCACCGAGCAGGTACGGCCCGGGGCGTACCTGCGGGTGGTCACGCCGGGCAGCGTCGGCGCCGGAGACCCGGTCGAGGTCGTGCACCGGCCCGACCACGACGTGACGGTGGCGCTGGTGTTCCGGGCCGTCACGCTGGAGACGGACCTGCTGCCCCGGCTGCTGGTCGCCGACGCGCTCCCCGAGGAGGACATGGCGCGGATCCGCCGCCGCTTGACCTGAACCGCACTTCAGGTCGGACGCTTCCCGGTGTGCTGAACTCCGTACTCGACGAGGCGTACGAGCGCGTACGCCACACCGGTCCCGAGCGTGACGGGTGGCTGTCCAACCACGTGCCGATGGCCGCGGAGGCCCTGGTGCGTCACGGCCACGGGCGGGCGGTGCACCGCTGGATCGACGCGTACGCCGGCCGGCTGGAGGAACGCCCGCGCGGCATCCGGCGCATCGTCGCCGAGGAGTGGCGTGACCCGCTCGGCGACCCGGTGCGTACCGGCGACTGGCTCGACCTCTTCGACCGCGAGCTGGCCGGCGCGCCGTGGCGCGACGTGCTCGCTCGCTGGTGGCCGCGCCTGCTGCCGGGCATCGCCGCCGGGGCCACCCACGGCGTCATCCGGGTCGGCCACGCCGTGCGCGCGCTGCTCGACGCCGAGACCGCACCGCGCGTGACCGAACTCGGCCAGGGGCTCGCCTACTGGGCCGCCCGCTGGCAGCCGCTCGCCCGGCCCGGCGCCGGGCCGTACCCCGGAACCGACGCCCGGTCCGCGCTCGACGCCGTGCCCCGCGTACCCGATCAGCGGTTCGGCATCCGGTCCCGCCTGGCGCAGCTGGCCGACCTGGACCGGTGGCCGGCCGCCGCGGCGGCCGTGCCCGGCGACGCCGCCGCCGACGTGCCCACCCGCCTCGCCGCCGTCGTCGACGCCGCCGTGGTGCGGCACGGCACGCACGGGTACGCCGCCCCGGTCATGCTCGTGCACGCGGCGACCGCGCCGAACGCCGTCCTGCGTACCCTGCCGGCCCTGCCGCCGGCGCTGTGGCAGCCGAGCCTGGCCGCCGCCTGGGCGGCGACCGCCGCCGTCACCGCCGCCTACGCCCCGGCCGGGGCCCGTGCCCTCCCGCCGGCCGCCGGGCCGGAACTCGACGAGGCCATGGCGCGGGCGCTGGACACCGGGGACGCGCACGCGATCAAATTCATCGACACCCTGAGCGACGCGTACGCCCGCAGCGCCGACCCGGCCCTGCGCGCCGTGGCCGCCCGATCCGTCGAGCAGATCGCCGCCGACTGACGGCCTCGGCTCGGTACCGCCGACACGTGGAGGGCTGATGACACCCGACGACGAGGCGTTCCTGCGCCGTGCCGTGGAACTCGCCGACCGGGCGGGCGCGTCCGGCGAGCGGCCGTTCGCGTCGCTGCTCGTCGGCGCCGACGGCACCGTGCTGATCGAGGACCACAACACTGTGGTCTCCGACCGGGACGTCACCGCCCACCCGGAGCTGAAGCTGGCCCGCTGGGCCGCCCGTCAGCTCGCCCCCGAGGCGGCGGTCGCGACCACCATGTACACCAGCTGCCAGCCCTGCCCGATGTGCACTGTGGCGATCAACGCATCAGGCCTCGGCCGGGTCGTGTACGCGTTGTCCACCGAGCAGTTCGAGCAGGTCAAGCCCGCGACGCCCGCGACGCGTCCGGTGCGGTACGACGGGCCGGCGCTGTTCGACGAGGCGCGGCGGCCGATCGAGGACCACTACTAGGCGCATCGGTACGTCGCTCCCGACCCTGGTTGACAGCCTTCCGTCGGGTGCCGACACTCGCTGTCCCGGCATCTGACACCGGTCACGGCGGAGCGCGGGCGGAGATGGTCGTGTCGGAGGCCGAGATGTGGCGGTGGTAGGACCGTGATCACACTGGATCCCGCGCGGCGGATCGCCGAGGAGTTCCTGGACACCGAGATCCGATACCGCTTCAGCCATCCGGTCGTCATCGTGGACTACGCCGTGGAGGAACGCGACGACGTGTACGTGTTCCCCTACGACGGGAAGGCGTATGTCGAATCCGGCGACTGGCGCCAGGCGATGGCCGGTAACGCTCCCGTCGTGGTGGACAGGCGAACCGGCGAGGCCCGCTTCTCCGACTGAGCGCCGAGATCGCCTCCGCTGCGGGGCGCCGCGTGTGGCGTGCGACGCCTACGCTGTGCCGCACGGCGACAGGGGGTGGGCCGGTGGGGCGTCGGCTGGGGTACGTCGCGATGGCGCTGCTCGGCGCGCTGCTGTTCGGCACGGCCGGCCTGGCCGTCGGGTCCTGGTACGGCGGCCGGGGCGCCCTATCGCTGAGCCCTGAGGCAGCTCGGAGCACGGCCGGCGAACTGCTCCCCGGTGTCGAGCCGAGCGGCTCGACGACCGTGCGCGGCTACCGGTACGGCGTCTTCCTGGCCGCCGACGACCTCGGCGGAAACCGGGCCGAGTTCCAGTACGGCGACGGCCCCGACTGCACGTTGTCGGAGCGGATGCGGGGTGCCGCCGAGACGGGCGGGTGGCGGGAACTCCGTCGGGTGCCGGGAGCATCGTGCGACGGCTGGCGGGCCGAGCGAGACGGTATGACGGTCACCCTCACGCATCCGGCATACGGGTCGAGGCTGAGCATCACGCAGAGCGCTCCCGGAGGGTTCCGCGTCGCCACCATCACCGGCACCCTGCTCGGCGTCGCCGCCGGTGCGGCGCTGTTCTGGGCGGCGGCGCGGAGTCGCCGGCCCGTACCCCTGGTGGTCGGCACGCTGGTGACCGTCGGCCTGTTCCCGGCAGCCGTCGTCACCTGGGCGGACCTGGCCGTGCACCGGCTCGCCGAGCCGGTGTGGCCCGTCTGGCGCGGGCTCGCTCCGGTGCTGGTGCCGTTCTGGCTGGTGCTCCCTCTGATCGGCGTGATCGTCCTCGCGAGGCGACCGGATCCGGCAGTGCCCGCCACCGACGCGGTCGCGGCTGGCCGTGCCGGCTGATCAGTGGACGCACAACTCGTCGTACGGCACGCAGTCCCACAGGGTGTTCGCACGCTCGCGGACGACCGCGAACACCGGCCGGGACAGCACGACGTCGCCCGCCCGCTGGACGCGCATGACGATCCCCAGGTCGTCGGAGGCCGGATCGCCTTCCGGGGCGTACTGCGGCGCGATGCCGCGCGCCAGCACGTAGCTCAGGAACTGCTCCTCCAGCCGGGACGGCACGCGTCCGACCAGGCTGATCCCGTCCAGCGTCACCTGTGGGCCGTACCGCGCATCGACGACTACGCAGAACAGGCCCTCTGACCTGCCGAAATAAGCCGTGACCGCCGTGGCGTGGGCAGCGACGCCCGCGTTGCGGAACTCCGCCTTCGTCGGCCGGTCGAAGTCGCGGTGTGCGACGGAAACCGATGCGGCGAACCCGGGCAGCGCCTCGGCGGCCTCGTCGTGGCTCATTCCGAACCGCAGAGGTCCCACGCCGGCTCCCGGCGTGTACGTCCACTGCTCCCGCTCGGCCTCGGTCAGGACATGCCAGGGGTTCGTCATGAAACAGGCGCTTCCATCTCGTTCGTGGCCGCGGGGTTCGTGCTCGGCCCGGCTCGCCACCAGCGGGTGCCGATGGGTCTTCGGTTGTTCGTCCATTCTCCGGACGCGTTGCGCCGAAGCCCGGAAGCGGTCCGGGAAGTGGAGGACAGCCGCGGGACGCGGGCTAGCCTGACCGCCGTGACAACGATCGAGCAGTTGGAACGGGACGTCTGGCCGGACCCCGGCCGGGAGGCCACGTCTCTCGTGAGGCGCTGCTCGGAGCTACGACGCAAGCCGCTGGCCGAGTTCACCGTGGAAGACCTGCGCATCATGCTCGGGCAGGGGAGCGGCGTGTCGGCGCTGCTGCCTCTCGCGGTACAGGTCCTGCTCCGCGATCCGTTGGCCGAGGGCGACTACTACCCGGGTGACCTGCTCGCCAACGTGCTGCGGCTACCCGACTCGGCGTGGTCGGGCCTGCGAACGGAACGGGAGCGGCTGCGGTCGGTTCTGGCGGAGCTCGTCGCCGGTCGCCCGTCCTCCGACGCCGGTCCGGACCCTCGTGACCCGGACCAGTGTCTTCGCGGCGCCATCAGGCAGTTTCTCGGCGATGAGAGCGGAGTTCCAGCTAGTGGGTACGCCAGTCCATGGCGTCGAGCAGGACCTCTACCAGGGCCGACCGATTCGCGGCGCCGATCTCGTCCAGCGCCCGGTGCATGACGTTCCCGGCGTCCTCGGGCAGTTCCTGCGGACCGAGCATCGGCAGCATCAGGATGAGCCGCTGCGCCCAGGTCAGCCGCTCGTCCGGCAGTGCCGCCGCGGCGAGCAGTTCCGCCCAGGTCATCGCGGACGTGAACCCGTGGCCCTCGACCGAGGCGACAACCTTCGCCGGCCGCCCCGGCCGGTCCTCCACGAAGTCGAGTCCCGCCTCGTCCTCCAGGTTGCGGTAGACGATCCGAAGCCACACCTCTCCGTCGAGCCGCACCGAGACCGCCGGCCAGCGCTCCGGGTCGTTGAGGACGTCACACATCGCGTCGTAGTCGGCGGCCTGCACTCCGAAGGCGGCCTCCGACTCCCGGTGGGCGCCGAGCGGTCCGGACAGGAAGTGCAACCAGAAGGCGGGGTATCCGACCACGCCGTCTGCCGCATGGACGGTCGCGTCGCACTCGACGTCGTAGCCGGGCGGGGACATGGTGGTATAGCCGGGGATCGTGAAGGCGGGTCCGAGGGCCGGCGACATGGCCCGGATTCAACACGACACCGGACCGAGACCGTACGCCCAGCAGAGGACAGACATTGCAGCCGATGACATTCAGCCACACGATCTCCGCACCGCCGGAGAAGGTGTGGCGGTGCCTCGCCGACGTCGCGCGGTATCCGGCGTTGCTGACCAAGGTCGACGCGACTGAGCTGCTCCACAGCCAGGCGTTCGGAACGGGCACGAGCTGGCGGGAGACCCGCAGGCCGTACGGCTGGCCGGTCACCGTGGAACTCCGCGTGACCGACTGCCGGCCCCCGTTCCGCTACGTCGTCGAGTGCTTCGCGGGCGGGCACAGTGTGACCGAGTACCGGCTGGTTCCCGGTGCCGCGGCTGGCACCACCGACCTCCAGCTCACCTACACCTTGACCGGTGGCTCACCGATCCATCGGATCAGCCGGGTCATCGCCCGTCGACGGTTCCTCACCTGCATCAGGGAGAACAACGTCCAGGACCTGCTCGACATCGAGCGAGCATGCGGGGCCGATGCCTGAGGACGCGGGCGGGTGGCAGGAGCCTCGTACGGTCGACGGGGTGTTGTTCGAACCGGTGACCGCGGAGTTCTCGTTCCTCGACGACGGGAACGAACTGGTCGGGAACTTCGTGCGGCCGCCCTGGCCGGGGCCGTACCCGGCGGTGGTCTTCGTCGAGGGTTCCGGGCCGGGCGGTCGCGATCAGGGGGCGTGGCAGACGAGGCTGGCCGCAGCCGGCTTCGCGAGTCTCGCCTACGACAAGCCCGGTTCCGGTGCGTCGACGGGTGACTGGACCCGTCAGACCATGGCCGACCGCGCCGCCGAGACCGTGGCCGCGGTCCGGGCCGTGCGGAGCCGCGAGGACGTGCTGTCCGGCGCGGTCGCGCTGATCGGCGGCAGCCAGGGCGGCTGGGTGGCTCACCTCGCTGCGGCAGCGGACCACCGGATCGCGGCGGTGGTGACGGTGTCGGGGCCGGGCGTGAGCGTACGGGACCAGGAGGAGTACCGGCTCCGCCACCAACTCGCTGCGGAGGGCTTCGGCGGCGCGGACATCCAGCAGGCGCTTCTCCTGCTACGCGACCAGATCCGGCGGGTCCAGTCGGGCGACGACCCGGCGCGCGTGCACGCCGCGCAGGCGCACTGGCACGGCGCTCCCTGGTATCCGATGCTCGCCGGGACGACACCCGAGTCCATCGCGTTCATCGCGGGCATCGCGGACTACGACCCCGCCCCGGCACTGGCGGCTCTGCGCTGCCCGCTGCTGGCGATCTTCGGCGCGGACGACCTGCTCGTGCCGGTGGAGGCGAGCGTGCGCGCCATCAGCGGCACCCTCGACGGCGCACGCCACGCCGATCACACGACTGTGGTCTTCCCCGGTGCCGACCACAGCATCCGCGTCTACACGGGGGAAGGGCCCGCGCAGGTCAGGGAGGGGCGCTACACCCCTGCCGAGCGGGCGCCGGGCTTCGACGAACTCGTCGTCACCTGGCTGCAGCGCCGCCTGCCGGCGACCGACCCGGGGTACGCGGCGCGCTGATCGCGGCATGGGCGGGTGCTCACGCGGGGAACCACCTCCACTGCCCCTCGGAGACGACCTCGACGGCGCCGTCGGTCACCTTGATGGCCGTCTGGTCGTCGATCGCGTACGCCGGACCGGCGATCTCGGCCGCCCACTTCTCGGCAGACGCCATGGTGTTGTCCGGTTCGAGGCCCAGGTGCGGGAAGATCGAGAAGTCGACGAGCCCGAGCGTGCGGTCGTCGGGTGCGGACTGCCACTCGACGAATTCCGTACCGATCCGGGGGGTGAGCACCATGCTGCCGGCGCTCAGCCCGACCCAGACGGTGTCCCGCAGCGACGGCAGGAGGTCCGCCAGCCCGGACTGCCGCATCCAGTGGCACAGGTACGTCGCGTCGCCGCCGTGCACGAGCAGGACGTCGGCCTCCCGGACCCAGGGGACCCAGTGCTCCTGGCCGATGCTGGGTAGCGCTGACAGTTCGAGTACGCCCAGCGACCTCCAGCCGAGACCGCTCATGGGCAGCGGCGTCTGACCGGTGATGAAGCGCCAGGCCGAGGCCGGTCCGCCCATCGGGTACGCCGCAGTGGGGATGCAGAGGGCGCTGGATTCGGCGATCGGCTTGCCCAGCAGGTCGATCAGCGCATCGTTGATGCTCGGGTTCTGGACGCCTGCGGATGTGAGGAGAAGTTTCACGCTTGCCTCCTGCGCGTAGCGGTCATGATGCTCTGCCCGGTGTCCGGAGATCGGTGCACAGGAATGCTGACCGGACGCGGTAACGAAACTCATCGCTTCGTGATCGGCGCTGTGCTCGGCGGTGTCGGTGTGAGCGAGCTGCGAGTCTCGCGGGACGAGCGGGAGCGGAATGCCTCGGTCGCGCTCGTGGCCCTGCCTCAAGACAGAGTCAGCGGGGGTTCGGGTACGGAAGCCCTGGGCGTCACCCAGCTGGACGGGCAGTTGGCAGTGGTCAACGCCGGTCCCGCGCCGATCACTGTCGGTACGGCTGTCGGTCAACGACCGGGCATCCAGGTCCGTGACACCGGCCAGTCGAGGCTGCTACGACCTGGCGGTACCGGCTGGATCGATGTCGAGGTGCGCGTCGAGTGCGCTAGTTCCACCGCGTTCGAGAGCGAGCCGTTGTCGATACGGTTCTCGGTCGAGACCGCCGACCGGCAGGCCAGAGAGGTCAGCCACCCCATCGCCGGGGCGGGCTGACATCGCCGGTGAAGGGCGCAAGATCGAAAATGGGGGAGGAATGTGATGGCCCAGGTGCCGCGATCATGCGGTCTGCCTGGGCCTTCGTTGGTGGAGCGGGCGACGGGAATCGAACCCGCACCGTCAGTTTGGAAGACTGAAGCTCTGCCATTGAGCTACGCCCGCGAGCGCCCCACCACAGCAGGGCGCGCCGACAGCGTACCCAATGAACCACGGCCACCGCGCAGCGCGTACCCGGAGGTTCCCGCCGACCTTCAAGATCCACGCCACTTCGGCGAGGTGGCGCCATCCCGGGCCCTCGGACCCAGCCACTTCCCCGAACTGGCGCCTGGCGCCGCCCAGCCGCCCGCCCGGCGGCGCCCGGCCGCGCCCGGCCGCGCCCGGCGGCCGCCGCGCCGTGCCCCGTCACCCGCGCGGGTGGCCGGACGGCATACACTCTTCGTCGCCACCGGGGTGTGGCGCAGCTTGGTAGCGCACTCGCTTTGGGAGCGAGGGGCCGTGGGTTCAAATCCCGCCACCCCGACTGTCGTTCGCGACCGGATCGTCCCGGGAACCGCCGGTTTTTTCCGCGCGGTGCCCGGGCCCTGCCGATGCCGTCGGCCGGCTCGCCTACACTCGATGCGCGCAATCACGCCCCAGAACCAACACCCAGATCCGTCAAGGAGTACGCCTGTGAAGAGCACCGTCGAGACTCTGAGCCCGACGCGCGTGCGGCTCGCCATCGAGGTGCCGTTCGTCGAGCTCGAGCCGAGCCTCAAGAAGGCGTACCGGGAGATCGGCCAGCAGGTCCAGGTTCCCGGCTTCCGCCGGGGCAAGGTCCCCAGCGCGGTGATCGACCAGCGGGTGGGCCGGGGGACCGTCCTCAACGAGGCGATCCAGGAGGCCATCCCGCAGAACATCCTCGCCGCGGTCCGGGAGCACGACCTGAAGACGCTCGGCCGTCCCGAGGTCGACATCACGGAGTTCAACGACGGCGACTCGCTCAACTTCACCGCCGAGGTGGACGTCCGGCCGGAGATCACCCTGCCGGACCCGGCCACCATCGAGGTGACCGTCGACGAGATCCAGATCGCCGACAGCGAGATCGACGAGCAGATCAACAGCCTGCGCGAGCGGTTCGCCACGCTGAAGACCGTCGAGCGGGCCGCCCAGGAGGGCGACTTCGTGCAGATCGACCTGAACGCCACTGTCGACGGCGAGGAGGTCCCGGGCGGTTCGGCGAGCAACATCTCGCACGAGGTGGGCAGCAAGCAGCTCCTGCCGGGTCTGGACGAGGCGCTGGTCGGCCTGGCCGCCGGCGACAGCACCACCTTCACCACGCAGCTCGTCGGCGGCGACTACGCCGGCCGCGACGCCGACGTGGCGGTGACCGTCCGCACGGTCAAGGAGAAGGAGCTCCCCGAGCTCAACGACGACTTCGCGCAGATGGCCAGCGAGTTCGACACCATCGACGAGCTGCGCGGCGACCTGCGGGAGCGGGTCACCCGGGGCAAGCAGGTCGAGCAGATCTACGCCGCCCGTGACAAGGCCCTGGAGCAGATGGTGGCCGCCGCCGAGGTGCCGGCGCCCGAGGGCGTCGTCAAGGAGGAGGTCGAGAGCCGCAAGGCCGCGATGGTCGACCAGCTCGAGCGCATCGGCGCCTCCCTGGAGGAGTACCTCGCGGCGGAGGAGAAGACCGAGGAGCAGATCGACACCGAGCTGACCGAGGCGGCGACCGACGGCGTCAAGATCCAGCTCCTGCTCGACACGCTGGCCGATGCCGAGGACGTGCAGGTCTCCGACGACGAGTTCGGTCACGAGATCGTGCACCGGGCGCAGCGCGCCGGCATGGCCCCGCAGCAGTACTACGACCAGCTGGTCCGCTCCGGCGCCGCCGCGGCCGTCTTCGGCGACGTCCGCCGGGGCAAGGCGCTCGCCGCGGTGATGGAGAAGATCAAGATCAAGGACTCGGCGGGCAACGAGGTCTCCCTCGACGCGCTGCGGGCCCAGAACGAGGCCGAGCACGACCACCAGCACTGATCATCGGGGGTCTCGGCCGCCGTCCCGCGCTGCGCGCCGGGAGGCGGCCGAAACCCTTTCCGGGGTACGCCGTGCGGGTGACTGCGCTGAGAGCGAACAGTGCCCCGACCGGGAGTACGGCTCCCGGCTGAGCGGTTAGTGTCGGGTAGGACGGTACGGAGAGCGAAGGGCTGCCATGACCGACATGCACATCCCCAAGAAGTCGCTCCGGGTGAACGAGGCCCGCGGTGGCGACTCCATTGGCAACCTCGACGACTCGGTCTACAACCGGTTGCTCAAGGAACGGATCATCTTCCTGGGCAGTGAGGTGAACGACCAGGTGGCCAACCGCATCTGCGCGCAGCTCCTGCTGCTCGCCGCGGAGGACCCGGACCGCGACATCTTCCTCTGGATCAACTCGCCGGGTGGCTCGGTCTACTCCGGCATGGCGATCTACGACACCATGCAGTACATCGACAACGACGTCTCGACAGTGGCGATGGGCATGGCGGCCTCGATGGGCCAGCTTCTGCTCTGCGCGGGCACCAAGGGCAAGCGGTACGCCCTGCCGCACGCGCGGATCATGATGCACCAGCCCTCGGGCGGTCTCGGCGGCACCGCGTCGGACATCGCGATCCAGGCCGAGCAGATGCTCTACACCAAGCGGATGTTCCAGGAGCGGGTCGCGTTCCACACCGGCCAGAGCCAGGAGCAGATCGAGGCGGACTCGGACCGCGACCGCTGGTTCACCGCCCAGGAGGCCATGGACTACGGCTTCATCGACAAGGTGATCATCGGGGCCGCTCAGGTTCCGGATGGCGCCGGGACCCTGAGCTGAGCGAGGAGCTGACGATGACCGACCTGAGCCTGCCGCCCCAGTTCGCGGCCGTGCACAACCGCTATGTCCTGCCGTCGTTCGTCGAGCGCACGTCGTACGGGATGAAGGAGTCCAACCCGTACAACAAGCTCTTCGAGGACCGGATCATCTTCCTTGGCGTCCAGGTGGACGACGCGTCGGCGAACGACGTGATGGCCCAGCTGCTGACGCTGGAGGGCACCGACCCGGACCGCGACATCATCATGTACATCAACTCGCCCGGTGGCTCCTTCACGGCCATGACGGCGATCTACGACACCATGCAGTACGTCCGCCCGGACATCCAGACCGTCTGCCTCGGGCAGGCGGCGAGCGCGGCGGCGGTGCTGCTCTCCGCGGGCACCCCGGGCAAGCGGATGGCGCTGCCCAACTCCCGGATCATCATCCACCAGCCGGCCACCGAGGGCGGTTACGGCCAGGGCTCGGACATCGAGATCCAGGCGCGGGAGATCCTGCGGATGCGGACGCAGCTGGAGGACATGCTCTCCCGGCACTGCAACCGCCCGATCGAGCAGGTCCGCAAGGACATCGACCGTGACAAGATCATGACGGCCGAGGAGTCCAAGGAGTACGGGCTGGTCGACACGATCCTGACCAGCCGCAAGAAGGGTCTGCTGGCGTCGCACGCCGCGGGCTGAGCAACGTGTGGTCGGAGGTCGATCGGGGTATCGTTCCCGGTCGACCTCTGACACACCCGTTTTGGGGGTCGGAGAAAACCCGGCCACCGGGTAACGTCGGGTCTGTACCGCTCCGCCGGTCGGATCAGGTGGAGCCGACAGCATGGTGGGACGACAGGACGGACGGGCGCTCCGGCGCCCGCAGGTCAGGGCCGGCGTTCCGGCCGACGAGTGCAGGGAGAACGTAGGTGGCACGGATCGGTGACGGCGGCGACCTACTGAAATGCTCGTTCTGCGGCAAGTCGCAGAAGCAGGTCAAGAAGCTCATCGCGGGCCCTGGTGTCTACATCTGCGACGAGTGCATCGACCTCTGCAACGAGATCATCGAAGAGGAGCTGGCCGAGTCCGGCGAGGTGAAGTGGGAAGAGCTTCCCAAGCCGATGGAGATCTGCCAGTTCCTCGACAACTACGTCGTCGGTCAGGAGCAGGCCAAGAAGGCGCTCGCCGTCGCGGTCTACAACCACTACAAGCGGATCCAGGCCGAGGCCGCGGGTGCGCCGGGCTCCGGCACCGACGGCGTCGAGCTGGCAAAGTCGAACATCCTGCTGCTCGGCCCGACGGGCTGCGGCAAGACGCACCTGGCGCAGACGCTCGCCCGGATGCTCAACGTCCCGTTCGCGATCGCGGACGCCACCGCGCTCACCGAGGCGGGCTACGTCGGCGAGGACGTCGAGAACATCCTGCTGAAGCTGATCCAGGCCGCCGACTACGACATCAAGCGCGCCGAGACGGGCATCATCTACATCGACGAGGTCGACAAGATCGCCCGCAAGTCGGAGAACCCGTCGATCACCCGTGACGTCTCCGGCGAGGGCGTACAGCAGGCGCTGCTGAAGATGCTCGAGGGCACCGTCGCCAACGTGCCGCCGCAGGGCGGGCGTAAGCACCCGCACCAGGAGTTCATCCAGATCGACACCACGAACGTGCTGTTCATCTGCGGTGGCGCGTTCGCCGGGCTCGACCAGATCATCGAGGCCCGCACCGGCTCCGGCGGCACCGGCTTCGGCGCCCGGCTCCGGTCGGTGTCCGAGCGGTCGACCGACGACATCTTCAGCCAGGTCATGCCGGAGGACATGCTGAAGTTCGGGCTCATCCCCGAGTTCATCGGCCGGCTTCCGGTGATCACCAACGTGCGCAGCCTCGACCGTTCCGCGCTGGTGCGGATCCTCACCGAGCCGCGTAACGCGCTGGTCCGCCAGTACCAGCGCCTGTTCGAGCTGGACGGCGTCGAGCTGGAGTTCGAGCCGCCCGCGCTGGAGGCCATCGCCGACCAGGCCATGCTCCGCGGCACCGGAGCCCGCGGCCTGCGGGCGATCATGGAAGAGGTGCTCCTCTCCGTGATGTACGAGGTGCCGAGCAACCCCGACGCCGCCCGGGTGCTGATCACCCGCGAGGTCGTCCTGGAGAACGTCAACCCGACGATCGTGCCCCGCGAGTTCACCGGCCGGCGCCGGCGGGACCGCGAGGAGAAGTCGGCCTGACCGCCGTTCGCGACCGCGCCCGGGTCAGCTCGGGCGCGGTCCGCGTGAACGGGTCCGCCGGTCCCACTCGCCCGACGGGGTGACCACCACCATCATCAGGCGCACCGGCCCGTCACCGGCGGTGCGGTAGCCGTGTTCCCGGTCGGCGTGGAACTCGACCGTCTCGCCGGCGCGTACCTCGTGGTCGACACCGTCGACGGTGACCGTCGCGGCGCCGTCGAGCACGTGCAGGATCTCCCGGGTGCCGTGGGCGTGGTCGGAGGAGCGCAACGCCTCCCCGGGTTCCATCCGCCAGTCCCACAGCTCGACCAGGTCGGGTTCGCCGAGTCCGCTGAGCAGACGCGCCAGGCCGCCGCTCGGGCCGCGCCACAGCACCGGCGCCTCGTCCGCCGCGCTGACCCGTACCGTGCTCTGTTCCGCCGGCTCCAGCAGCCGGGCGATGCTGACGCCGAACGCGTCGGCGACCCGGCAGAGCGTGCCGATGCTCGGGTTGGTGCGTGCCCCCTCGATCTGCACCAGCATGCCCTTGCTGACCCCGGACCGGCCGGCCAGTTCCTCGAACGACCAGCCCCGCGCCGCTCGCAGCTCACGTACCTGGCGGGCGACGGCTGAGGTCACCGCGCCGACCCGTCCACCGGTATCGGTCATCACACTGTCCTTCATGGTCACTATTGTGGTACGACTGCGGGGTGCTCCCCATTGTCCTCGCCGCCGTGTCCGCGCTCGCCTTCGGCACCGCCGACTTCGCCGGCGGCAAGGCGTCCCGGCGCGCCGACCCGATCGCCGTGACCGTGGTGTCACAGATCCTCAGCGTTCCGCTGCTGCTCGTCCTCGTCCTCGTGGTGCCCGGCACGCCGAGCCCACTCGACCTGGGCTGGGGCCTGCTCGCCGGGGTAGCCGGCGCGGGCGGCGTCATGCTGCTCTACCGCGCGCTCGCCACCGGCGTGATGGCCGTCGTCGCGCCGGTCACCGCGATCACCGCGGCGATCGTGCCGATCGTCGCCGGCCTGGTCCTCGCGCACTCGCCGGGTGCTGTCGCGCTCGGCGGCGCCGCGTTCGCCGTGGTCGCCATCGGCCTGGTCAGCCTGGGCGAGCGCGGTGCGGCACGCCGCGTCTCCGGCCGCGTGATCGGCATGGCACTGGCCGCCGGGCTGCTCTTCGGCGTCTTCTTCGCGCTGCTCGGCCAGGCCGACGAGGCGGCCGGCATGTGGCCGGTTCTGGCGGTACGCGTCAGCTCGATCGCGTTCGGCCTCGCGCTCGCCGTCCGTACCGGCGCACGCCTGCGACTGGGACGGCGAGTCCTCGGCTGGGCCGCGACCGCCGGCCTGCTCGACTCCGCCGCCAACGCGCTGTTCCTCGCCGCCGCGGGCCGGGGGCACCTGAGCGTGGTGGCCGCCATCGCCTCGCTCTACCCGGCGAGCACCGTCCTGCTCGCGCTCGCCGTGGACCGGGAACGGCTCCGGCCGGCGCAGGTCGCAGGGCTCGGCTTCGCCGCGGCGGCGCTCGTCCTGTCCAGCGTCTGAGCCCTGTCGCGCGTCCGCTTCCGCCCGTACCCTCGGGTCATGCGCGTCGCCGTCTGCCAGCTCAACGCCCGCGACGACCGGGCGGCGAACCTCGCCGCCGCCGAGGCCCTGCTGGTCAGGGCCGCGGCGGCCGGCGCGGATCTCGCCCTCCTTCCGGAGTACGTCGACTACCTCGGTCACGCCGACCGGATGCCGCCGGCCGAGCCGGTCGACGGGACTGTGGGGCGGTTCTTCGCGGAGACCGCCCGCCGGCTGGGCATGTGGGTGATCGCCGGCTCGTTCCACGAGGCCGGTCCGGACCCGGCGCACACCTGGAACACCTCGCTGGTCTTCGACCGCGAGGGCGCGCTCGCCGCCACCTACCGCAAGATCCATCTGTACGACGTGGAGATCCCCGGCCGCGTCTCCTACCTCGAGTCGGCAACCGTCGCGCCGGGCGAGAAGCCCGTGGTGGTCGACGTCGAGGGTCTGCGGGTCGGTCTGTCCATCTGTTACGACCTGCGGTTCCCGGAGTTGTACCGGCAGCTCGCGACCGACGGCGGCGCCGAACT
This sequence comes from Micromonospora sp. Mcm103, assembly GCF_024519755.1. Classification (NCBI taxonomy): domain Bacteria; kingdom Bacillati; phylum Actinomycetota; class Actinomycetes; order Micromonosporales; family Micromonosporaceae; genus Micromonospora; species Micromonospora sp. Mcm103. The sequence goes on along the minus strand of NZ_JALJRJ010000039.1, from coordinate 1,047 downwards.
GCTCGTAGTGCCGGCGGCGTTCATGATGCACACCGGGCGGGACCACTGGGAGGTGCTGCTGCGCGCCCGGGCGATCGAGAACCAGTGCTTCGTGGCGGCGGCCGGACAGACAGGTGACCACGACCCGGGCCGGACCTGCTTCGGGCGCAGCATGGTGGTCGACCCGTGGGGGACCGTGCTGAGCCAGGTCGCCGACGGCCCCGGGCTGGCGGTCACCGAGATCGACCTGGAGCGCCTGCGGACGATCCGCGCCGAGCTGCCCAGCCTGGCCAACCGCCGGCTCTGACCCGAGGTCAGCCCCCGAAGAGCAGGCCCAGGGCGGCGATCCCGGCGATCGCCGCCGCAGTGACCAGGAGAGCGGTGGTCATCCGCGATGGGCCGCGCCGGGCCAGGCGCCTGATCGACAGCACCAGTACGGCGAGCACGACGGCCCCGATCACCAACTGCCAGAACGGCAGCAGGAGGCCGAGCAGAGCGTCCTCGGCGACGGCCGGGACCGGGGACGGATCATCCATGCCGACCACTCTGGCACGGCACCGCACCTTACGACCCCTTCGACCGCGGCTCGCCGCGGAAACGGCTGGCGTTCACCAAATGACGATCATTGATTTGCCTTCCGAGGCGGGTCCGCGTAACTTCCTCTCTGCACGCGGGAGGCCGGGCAAACCGGCCGAGAACGGGCGCCAGGCTGGTGGCGGTGACGCCGAGCCAGACTGAGATTCGGGCGGTGCACGGCACTCCGGGACACGGAGTTGCGAACGCGAAGCCGACCGGGTAGAGTTCGAAAGCCGGCAGGGAGCCGGGCGGGTGGTCGCGAGAGCGACGCCGGCCGGTCCGCCGAAACCCACGAGAGCAACGACCACCGGAAACGGTGAGCGTCAGCGTGGGTCTGGTCGAGCCAAGTTGATCACCTCGAACACGAGGTTGACGACGGAAGCAAGACCGAGTAGGTTGGAGAGGTTGCCCCAAACGGGGGTTCCGCTGGTAGCGGTGCTTCTGGTTGGTGTGTGGTTGTTCTTTGAGAACTCAACAGGGTGCTTGTAAAGC